>JANNDN010000271.1:0-14434 GCA_031387795.1 Sphingomonas sp. | reverse complement strand
ATATGGCTACTGCGTCCGCAAAAGTGGCCGATGCTCGGGCTGGGGACAGGATGACTGCCGAAGAGCTGCATCCCGAGGAAGAGCTCGCCCCAATCACCGGCAAGGTCAAATGGTTTGACGCGACTCGGGGCTTCGGCTTTCATCCTGTCCCCAGCCCGAGCATCGGCCACTTTTGCGGACGCAGTAGCCATATATCTGCCATAACACGGGTTCCATTGTCGGCAAACCGACTTTAGCTGCCGAACGCGAAGCGCTCGCGCAACTCCTCCAGCGCATCGTCGAGCGTTGCCGAATTTCCCTGGGGAAGGTCGACGATCGCCGCCGCCACCTCGAACCGGTGGCCCGCCCGCGCCATCGCTGCGATCGCCTTGTCGCGGGCCTTGCGGTCGGCCGCCGCAGCAATCGCGAACGGTCCGAGGCGCCGCCGGCGGGCATAGCGCAACGCAGAATCGAACGCCTCCGCCGCCGCCTGCCGAAGCGCGTCGGCCCCATCGTCTTCGCCGACCCCGGCCGAACGAAGCGCGCCGGCCAACCGGCGTTGGCCCAGACCGCGCGCCGAATGCGCCGATGCCCGCGCCAGCGCAAAGGCGCGATCGTCGATATAGCTCAGCCGCGACAGCCGCTCCGCGATCGCCGCCGGATCGGGTTCAGCCTCGCCGTCCCAGCCGCGCTCTCTCAGCTTGCGCTTGAGGTAGGAGACCAGTTTCGAGCGGGTGGTGGCGTAGCGTCCGACATAGCGCAGCGCGAGTTCATCGAGCCGCGCCCGATCGAGAGGCCGCTGCGCCCGCTTGTCCTTACGCCTGTCCATCGCCCTTTTTGTGCCACACTCCGCCACCATCAAGAAGCCGCCGCGCGCATTGCCGCGGCGCTAAGCACTTGGCATCACAGGAAAGGGCGCAATTGCTCGATCGTCTCGCACCGACCGCTCCCGAGCTGACCCCGGCCGGAGCCACTCCGACCCGCGATGATCTGCCGCGCATCCTGGCGAATTTCGCGACCATCGGCGAGGCGCTCGATTATGCCGCGACGGGCACCCGCGGGCTCAATTTCCACGATGCCCGCGGCACTCTGACCCGCGCTTATCCATATTCCGAGATGCGGGCCGACGCGCTCATCCAGGCGCGCCGCCTCAAGGCGCTCGGCATCGGTCCGGGCGACCGCATCGCGCTGATCGCGGAGACCGGCGCCGAATTCGCCGCCTGTTTCTTTGGCGCGGTCTACGCCGGCGCGTGCCCGGTGCCCTTGCCGCTCCCGACCAGTTTCGGCGGGCGCGATGCTTATGTCGAACAGCTCTCGGTCCAGCTGCAAAGTTGCGACCCCACGCTGTTCCTCTATCCCGAAGAACTGGCCGATTATTGCGCCAGCGCCGCCGCCTGCACCGGATTTGCGGGCCGGACGTGGGAATCGCTCGACGGGGTCGCTCCCGCCACAGGCGACCTCCCCTCCGCCAAGAGCGGCGACGTCGCCTACCTCCAATATTCGAGCGGCTCGACCCGCTTCCCGCATGGCGTCGTGGTCACCCACCATGCCCTGCTCGACAATCTCCACGCCCATGCCGTGGGCCTCAGCGCCGAGCCCGACGACCGGGTCATTTCCTGGCTGCCCTGGTATCATGACATGGGGCTGGTCGGCTGCTTCCTGTCGCCGCTCGCGCTGCAATTGTCGGTCGATTATCTGAAGACCGAGGATTTCGCCCGCCGCCCGCTCGCCTGGCTCGACCTCATCTCGCGCAATCCCGGTTCCTCGGTCAGTTATTCGCCGACCTTCGGCTATGACATCTGCTCGCGCCGGATGAGCAGCCAGACCCGTGCCGAGGACCGCTTCGACCTCACCCGCTGGCGGATTGCCGGCAACGGCGCGGACATGATCCGCCCCGACGTCATGCAGGCGTTCGTCGACAGCTTTGCGAGCGCGGGTTTCAAGGCCAGGGCTTTCTGCCCCAGCTATGGCCTCGCCGAGGCAACGCTGGCGGTTTCGTTGATGCCGCCGGGCGAAGGCATCCGGCTCGAACTGGTCGAGGAAAACGAGCTCAACGGGTCCGAAGAGGACCACGGCGATCGTCCCCGCCGCTTTCGCGCGATCGTCAATTGCGGCAAGCCGGTGAAGGGGATGGAGGTCGAGGTGCGCGGCCCCGGCGGCGAAATCCTGTCCGACCGCTCGATCGGCCGCGTCTGCGTTCGCGGGGCAAGCGTCATGGAGGGCTATTTCCGCGACCCGGAAGCGACCGCCGCCTGCCTCAGCGACGACGGCTGGCTCGATACCGGCGACATGGGATATTTGTCGAACGGCTACATCTTCATCGTTGGCCGCGCCAAGGACATGATCATCATCAACGGCAAGAACCATTGGCCGCAGGACATCGAATGGGCGGTCGAGCAATTGCCCGGCTTCAAGTCGGGCGACATTGCCGCCTTCGCGATTACCGGGCCGAGCGGCGAGGAAACCCCCGCGGTGCTGGTCCATTGCCGCGTCTCCGACGATGCCGAGCGCGGGCGGCTGCGCGATGAAATCCGCGAACGCATCCGCGCAATCACCGGCCTCACCCCGGTGGTCGAACTGGTGCCCCCGCGCACGCTGCCGCGCACGAGCTCGGGCAAGCTGGCCCGGAGCAAGGCGCGCAACCTCTATCTCAGCGGCGAGATCCAGCCCTACGACATCGCCGCCTGATCGCGCGAGCGAAAGCCGCAGGGCCTTGCGCCGGCGCACGACGCTGGCTACCTCGCAGCCGCCGCTGACGGGCGCGCGCAAGCGCAACCGAAGGAGTGTAGCTCAGTTGGTAGAGCATCGGTCTCCAAAACCGAGGGCCGTGGGTTCGAGTCCCTCCACTCCTGCCAGCGGCGCGATCGCGGGCGTTCCACCGCGATCCCTTGAAGTTCGAACGCCGCGGGTCTAAGTCGCCGTCAGCTCCGCCGGCCCAGTGCCTTGCGGAGCCTTTTTCTATCCGCCAGCCTATTTCTATAAATTAGCGAGAATCGACACAGTGGCTAAAGTCTCCCCCGGCGAATTCATCCGTCAGGTCCGTTACGAGACCTCGAAGGTTCATTGGCCGACGCGCAAGGAAACGGTGACGACCGCGATCATGGTCGTGATCATGACCAGCCTGCTGGCGATCTTCTTCTTCGGTGTCGACGCGATCTTCTCCACGGTCGTCCGCTTCCTGCTCGGCTTCCTGGCCTGAGCGCTCAAGCAAAAACGAGAAACAATTTCATGTCCCGTTGGTACATCATCCACGCTTATTCGGGTTTCGAGAACAAGGTCCGCGACGCGATCATGAGCGAGGCGGGCCGCCTCGGGCTCACCGGCCATGTCGAGCAGATCGAGGTCCCGACCGAAACCGTGACCGAAATCAAGCGCGGTAAAAAGGTCCAGACCGAGCGCAAGTTCATGCCCGGCTACGTCCTCGCCAAGCTGACCATGACCGACGATGTCTATCATTTGGTCAAGAATACGCCCAAGGTCACCGGCTTCCTGGGCCTTGGCGGCAAGCCCCAGCCAATCCCCGATCTGCAGGCCTCGCGGATGCTCGATTCGAGCGAAGAGTCCGCCGCCAACGCGCCCAAGCAGAAGATCAGCGTCGATTATGAAATCGGCGATTCGGTCAAGGTGCTCGACGGCCCGTTCGCGAGCTTCAACGGCATCGTCGAGGAACTCGATTTCGACCGCAGCCGGGTCAAGGTCAGCGTCTCGATCTTCGGCCGCGCGACCCCGGTCGAGCTCGAGTTCGAACAAGTCGAGCTGAGCAAGTAGCGCCGCGGCCGGGCGACCGCATGGCCGTCAAATCGCGACCTTGACCGACCCGACCACGCGCCTGTCGAAAGTCTCGCCGAACTCGCCCTTGTCGGTATCGTAATAGCGGACATCGGCGGTGGAATTCTTGCCGATCGGGCGCGACAGGCCGGCGTTGAAACTGATGTAGTCGCGATTGTTGCGGCGCTCGCGAATGCCGATCGCGGCCGACGCTTTGAGCTTCCAGCACAAATCGTAGTTCGGCCCACCTTCGAGATAGAAGCTGCTCTTCGTCCCGCCGAAATCGTCGGGGCTATAAACGGCGCTTGCGCGGAGCCCGAACTTGCCGAACTTGCGCGCTGCGGTTCCGGTCAGCTCCCAACTTCGCCGGTTGCCCGATCCCGTGCCCGAGATCAGCATCTTATAGGCGACCGAAGCGCTGAGATCGAAGGCGCCGGTCTTGCCGCTCCATCCAGCGAACACCATTGCTTCGCTCTTTGCCGAATTGGTGGACACATTCCTCCATTGCCCGCCGAATTGAAGCCGCCGCACCTTGACCATTGCCCGCGGGACGAATTGCGGACCTTCGGACTGGAGCGTGCCCTTCGACATTCCCTGGCTCGCGATGCTCATTTCGAACGCCGGGACGACCAGCGGCAGCACGTCGGCCACCATCGCCTAAACGAACGCCCGATAGAGGCCAAAGAGGCTGGTAAGGACGAGCAGCACGCCGACCGCGGTCAGCAGGAACATGGCGTTCACCCGCGACGCGATCCGGGCGCCGATCGGCGCCGCGATCACGCCGCCGATGAGCAGTCCGGCGGTGGCGATCGTGAATGCCTTCCAACCCAGGGTCGCGATGAACGTCGCGCTGATCGTTGCGGTAACCAGGAACTCCGTCGTGTTGACGGTGCCGATGGTGCGCCTTGGCTCGCTGCCCTGGGCGAGCAGATTGCCGGTCACGATCGGTCCCCACCCGCCGCCGCCCGCCGCATCGAGGAAGCCCCCCGCCAGCCCCAAGGGGGCGACGATCCGCGGCGGCACATGGTGTGCCGGGTGGTTGGTCCCGCGCCAGATCAGCAGCGCGCCAACCCCGGCGAGATAAGCGAGCACGAACGGCTTCACCACCGCGGCGTCGATGCTGCTCAGCACATAGGCGCCGAGGATTCCGCCGATGATCCCGGGGATGGCGAGCCGGCGAAACAGTTTCCAGTCGACATTCTTGTGCAGGATGTGGCTGATCCCCGACACGCCGGTGGTGAAAGTCTCGACCGTGTGCACACCCGCCGAGGCGGCCGCCGGCGGCATCCCGAGGCTGATCAGAAGCGTGCTCGAGATGACCCCGAACGCCATTCCCAGCGCGCCGTCGATCAGCTGCGCGGCAAAGCCGGCGGCGATGAACGGTAACAATTCAATGACCAGGTTCCAGTCCAAGATCTGCCCCCCTTAGAACCGGCGATTCTCGCCGCGCCCCCAAGCATATGAATTAAACTCTAGCGAATGACTAGAGTATTTTTTTACGGTCAGCCGTGGCGTGTACGCGCTCGCCCCCTTCCAATGGCGGTGCGCATCGTTTAAGGGCCCGCGCTTCCAACGCATAGCCTTGGAAATTCCTGCGGGAGGCGACGCCTGAGGGCATCGCCGCTTGAACCGCTAAACTTGAAAGAGAGTGAGGGCGAAAGCCAATGGCCAAGAAAATTACCGGCTATATCAAGTTGCAGGTGCCGGCCGGCGCCGCCAACCCGGCGCCGCCGATCGGCCCGGCGCTGGGGCAGCGCGGAGTCAACATCATGGAGTTCTGCAAGGCGTTCAACGCCGCGACGAACGACCTTGAGAAGGCGATGCCGATCCCGACCGTGATCACGGTCTATGCCGATCGTTCGTTCAGCTTCACCACCAAGACTCCGCCGGCGAGCTTCCTGCTCAAGAAGGCGGCCAAGATCAAAGCGGGCTCGAAAGAGCCGGGCAAGGAAAGCGCGGGCACGATCCGCCGCTCGCAACTCGCCGAGATCGCGGAAATGAAGATGAAGGACCTCAACGCCAACGACGTCGAGGCCGCGACCCGTATCATCGAAGGCTCCGCTCGCGCGATGGGCCTCCAGGTTGTGGAGGGCTAAGGACATGGCGAAGCAAACCAAGAAGCAGAAGCTGGTCGCCAGCGCGGTCGAGCGCGAGAAACTCTATGGCGTCGACGAGGCGATTTCGCTGGTCAAGAGCAACGCCACCGCCAAGTTCGACGAGACCGTCGAGATCGCGCTCAACCTGGGCGTCGATCCGCGCCACGCCGACCAGATGGTCCGCGGCGTCGTGTCGCTGCCCAAGGGCACGGGCAAGGATGTTCGAGTCGCGGTCTTCGCCAAGGGCGACAAGGCCGAGGAAGCCAAAAAGGCCGGGGCCGATGTCGTCGGCGCCGAAGACCTGATGGAGACCATCCAGGGTGGCAAGATCGACTTCGATCGGGTCATCGCGACCCCCGACATGATGGGGATCGTCGGCCGGCTGGGTAAGGTTCTGGGTCCCAAGGGTCTGATGCCCAACCCCAAGCTTGGCACCGTCACCATGGATGTCACCAAGGCGGTCACCGATGCCAAGTCGGGCCAGGTCGAGTTCCGCGTCGAAAAGGCCGGGATCGTCCATGCCGGGATCGGCAAGGCGAGCTTTCCGCAAGCCGACCTCAAGGCCAATTTCGATGCCTTCGTCGATGCCATCGTCAAGGCCAAGCCGAGCGGATCGAAGGGCAAGTTCGTCAAGAAATTGTCGGTCAGCTCGTCCATGGGTCCGGGGATCAAGGTCGACCTTACTGAAATCGCGGGCGCCTGAGCGCTCGCTGATCGACCGCGGGGCCGGGCGGCGACGTCCGGTCCCCTCGGTTCGGATCGGATCGTTGCTGTTGCGTAATTGCAACAGAAATCAGCCGATTTAACACCCGATGCAACTTGCTGAAACTTTCGCTTTCGGGCTAGGTTTCAGCGACACACCCAAAGCGCAGAAAGGGGATTTTCCAATGCGCAAGTATCTGTTTCTAGCAGCGGCCGCGGCCGTGACCTTCGCCGCGCCGGCGATGGCTCGCGACGGCAGCGGCTATCTCGGCATCGAAGGCGGCGCCCTGTGGGCGAAAACCACCGATGTCGACGCCACCGTCGACTATACGACCGCCACCGTCCCGACGCTCTTCTTCAACGACGCGGGCAGGCTCAAGCACAAGATGGGCTATGACGTCGACTTTATCGGCGGCTACGACTTCGGCATGTTCCGCCTCGAGGGCGAGCTGTCCTACAAGCGTTCAAAGGACAAAGCGTTCGAGGTTGATCCGGTCTTCCTGACCACGCTTCGGACAAGCTCGGGCCTGCCGGTGATCAATCCGTCGCAGTTCGACCTCAGCGGCCATACCTCGGCGATCGCCGGAATGGTCAACGGCCTGTTCGACTTCGGCTTCAACGACAGCGTCAATGGCTATGTCGGCGGCGGCGTCGGCCGCGCCCGCATCAAGGTCTTCCACGACCGCGACTGGGTCTGGGCATTTCAGGGCATCGCGGGCGTCCGCTTCGCCGTCAGCGACAATGTCGAGCTGGGCCTGAAGTATCGTTACTTCCGTGCCGGCAAGGACAGCATCGCCGACGATTATGCCTTTACCCGCGTTCTTCCGGGGAGCGCCGGCATCGCGACCTTCGAGACGGGTTCGTCTTATTCGTCGCACAGCCTTCTCGCGAGCCTGATCTTCAACCTTTCGGAGCCGGCCCCGCCGCCTCCGCCGCCGCCTCCTCCGCCCCCGCCGCCTCCGCCGCCACCGGCGACGCAGACGTGCCCGGACGGTTCGGTGATCCTGGCGACCGACATGTGCCCGGCTCCGCCGCCTCCGCCCCCGCCGCCGCCACCGGCGCCGGAACGCGGCTTCTAAAAAGCAGCGACCGACAAGAAACACCGGCTCGGGCTCAGCGCCCGGGCCGGTTTTCTTTTGTCCTCACGAGGTCATTGAGCGCGTGCGGCGCTCCACAACGCACCCAGCTCCTGGTCCAGCGCGACCGGCTCGAACGGGTCGAGCCCCGAGCCCGGGAACAAGCAGAATTCCCCGAACCACAGCCTGCCCTCGACCTCGTAGAAATCGACCCGCAGGAAGTCGAAACCCGCGGCAAGTCGCTCGGCGACATCAAGCATCTCGGCCAGCGTCGCCGCAGGCTTCGCGTCGCTGACCGCGCCGCCGATCCGCCGCCATTCGCGATCGAACTGGGTCCAGCAATGCCCGCGCGTGCCGCGGCCGTGGTGGTGCTGGACGATCGCCGCACTCCCCCCGAACACATAGACTTTGTAATCGTCGGGCAGACCGCCGCCCTCGCCGCCAACGAACGGTTCGACCAGGATCAGCCGCCTGGCCGCGCGATAGTGGAACTCGTCGAGCAAGCCGCCATAGGTCGACCCGAGCCAGCCGCGCGCCGCTTGCCGCGCCCGGCTCCAATCCGCGCGGCATCGGACCACGCGAAATTTACCGCAACCATGATTGGCTTTGACCATCAGAGGCAACGGACCCGGCGGGTCGACCGGAAGCTCCGTTCCGCTCCACAAAGTCGGGACGCTCAGCGACGCCTCGCAACGCTGCGCTACAACCTGCTTGGAATGGAGCTTGTCGGTCAGCTCGGCGAGGTCGGCGTCGCTGTCGTGGAGTTTGCGCCACTGCACCCATTCAGTGAACAGCCGGGGCCGGTCGAGATCTGGCCAGCACCCGTGCCGCCACCAATAGAGCAGCCCGATCCGCAGCCGGCGAAACCGCTGGTGGCCGTGCAAGTCCGTTCCCAGCCCAGGCGATCCCCGCGTCAGTCGACCCGCCAGTGAATTGGCTTGAACGACCCGCCGTTGCTGGCCAGCGCCGAGCAGGCGGTGAGGCCGATGACAAGGTTCATCCGCGCCTCGAAGACGATCCGGTCGCCCGCCTTGCTGACCGGCGGCAGCACCGCGAGCTTCCCAGTCTTGCCGTCGACCGGCACGTTCATGAAACAGTTGAACGCGGTCGGGATCATGTCCTCGGTCACGCCGTAGGGCGCCAGCGCCGCGGCGAGGTTGCCGAAACAGCCGCGATGCGGCGGCTCGTCGGGATAGAAATGGCGGAAGGTCGCGAACGAGCAGGGCGTAAGCAGGAAATCGTGGACCCCGACCATATCCTCGACAATTTCGAGCATCGCGTTCGATCGGTTCGAATAGAGCGTATGGCCGGTCGTCAGCCGGATCGTCTCGGCATAATCGAGCGTCCGGCCGGAACTGACCGCTTCGTTGATGTCGTCGCGGTTGAAGGCGAGCAGATCGGCGACCTGCACCCCTTTCGGGTCGATGACCGTCAGCAATTGTCCGGTATCGAGCGTGAAGGCGGTTCCCGATCGAGGAGGGATTTCATTGACCAAGCGTCCGACCTTTCGCTGCTGCGGCCGCTGAACGGACAGCGCCAGCCATCATTGACCGCACGGCCACTATACTGCCGCGCCGCGGAAATCGTGCCATGCTCGGCGAGCATCGGGTTGGTCGAACCGGCGAGCGCCTTGTCGCGACCGATGATCGTCGAGCGGATCTTCTGATAGCGGCCTTCCGCGCGCAACCGTTCGAACTGGTCGTGGAGGTTGAAGACCATCGCCGGCACCGCGAACCGGCGCGCCGGGCGGCTGGCTCGGGGATGGAGGCCGACCACGAAAAAGCCCTCGCCGCCAAAGCTCATCGCGAAATGCGGATCGTCGGGGTCGTGGGCGACGCGCGGATCGGGCGTCTGGCCGAGCCAGTCGTCCTTGTCGCTGAGCGATTGCAACCGCTTCCACAACACGCGCTCGAAATCCTCTTCACTGGCCGGTGCGCCGTGCTCGAACAGCACGACCAGCGACTGGAACGGCACCGGGTCGGCGCGATAGGAGCGGGCGATGGCGTGGAGCGATGGCAGGATCCTGAAATCGTCCCACGCCGAATTGAAATCGCGCGCGACGACGAAGCGCATGCCGTCGCGCTTGAGCGCAGCCTTGGCGCCGACGCAGGGGAAGCCCTGGTCTTCGATGAAGGCGCGGAACTCCGCCGTCAGCGGGTGATGTGGATCGTTGGCGGGTTGAAGCATGGCGTCTGAACGGCCCGTAAGTGAATGAGTTTCGTTCGCGAACCGACTTTCCTCGCCGGACTTTAGACCCCCTTGATCGGCAAGCGAAATCATTTATAGGCGCGCCCTCGCACCGGGCTTGCCCGATTGCGCTCGTCCGAGACAGTCGCTGAGGGTTTCCCTCTTAATCTGCGGCCTAGACGGGGAAATGGTTTTCCTTGGTGAGCGACCGCGATTGTTCGCGTCCCTCGCCTTCGATCCCCTGCCCCCACGGACAAATCGCTCCGGAAGGTTCGCCTTCCGGCTTTTGTTGAACCTCGGTTCCGCGCGCTTCTGCGGGGCCGAAACTTTGGAGTTGGCATGGATCGTTCGCAAAAAGCCGATCTGGTCACCGAGCTGAAAAACGTCTTGTCCGAGACGGGTCTGGTTGTGGTCACCCGCAACCTCGGCCTGTCGGTCGCTCAATCGAGCGAGCTGCGGGGCAAGATGCGCGACGCTGGTGCCCAGTTCAAGGTTGCGAAGAACCGGCTGGCCAAGATCGCGCTCGAAGGCTCGAAGTACAGCCCGATCGTCGAGTTCCTCAACGGACCGACGGCTCTGGCGACCTCTTCGGACCCGATAGCGGCCGCCCGCGTGGCGGTCGAGTTCGCGAAATCGAACGACAAGTTCGAGATCGTGGGCGGAGCGATGGGCGAAACGTTGCTCGACGTTGCGGGAGTGAAGGCCTTGGCCGCGCTTCCCAGCCTCGACGAGCTGCGCGGCAGCCTCATTGGCCTTCTCCAGGCACCGGCGACCAAGATCGCCCGGATCGCACTGGAGCCGGCGGCACAACTGGCGCGCGTTTTCGCCGCCAAGGCCGCAGCCTGACCTTTTTCTTTCACACCCACGATAATCGGGCCCGATGCGGCTCATCAGGAGACTAAAATGGCTGACCTCAACAAGATCGTCGACTCGCTGTCGGCACTGACCGTCCTCGAAGCTGCCGAGCTGGCCAAGCTGCTCGAAGAAAAGTGGGGCGTTTCGGCCGCCGCAGCGGTTGCCGCTGCTCCGGTTGCCGCCGCTGCCGGCCCGGCCGCCGAAGAGCAGACCGAGTTCGACGTGATCCTAACCGGCGACGGTGGCAAGAAGATCAACGTCATCAAGGAAGTCCGCGCCATCACCGGCCTCGGCCTTGGCGAAGCCAAGACTTTGGTCGAATCCGCTCCCAAGGCGGTCAAGGAAGGCGTCAACAAGGACGAAGCCGAGAAGATCAAGAAGCAGATCGAGGAAGCCGGCGGAACCGTCGAGCTCAAGTAAGCTTCAACCACTTTGCGAGTGTCTTGAAGCGCTCGTGATCGGAAAGGGCGGCCTCGCAAGAAGTCGCCCTTTTTGCGTTGCGCTTGATTAAGCGGCCGCGACCCGGGCATGGTTCGGGGCTCACATGCATTTCAAGACACCTTTCCTGCGCCTGCCCTTGTCGTTCGACGCCGACGCACTGGCGACCGAAGTCAGTGCTTTGCCCGAAGCAGCCTGGACCGCGCACCCCGACGGATTCCCCGGCAATAATGCCGTGCGCCTGGTTTCGCCGGGCGGGGAAGCGTCAGACCTGTCGATCGGGGCGATGGGACCAACTCCCTGGCTCCAAGCAAGTCCCTATATCCGCGAGATCATGGCCGAACTCGACGGGGTGTGGGGCCGCAGCCGGCTGATGGGCCTGGCGCCGGGGGCCGAAGTGCCTGACCATGTCGACATCCATTATTATTGGCAGACGCACATCCGCCTGCACATTCCTGTAATTACCGACCCGGCGGTCGAGTTCACCTGCGACGGCGAGACCATCCACATGGCGCCGGGCGAATGCTGGACCTTCGATTCCTTCCGCCGCCACGAAGTCCAGAACCGCAGCAAGGTCCACCGCGTCCACCTCGTCCTCGACACGGTCGGAGGCGCCGAGCTCGGCCGCCTGATCGAGGCGGCGACCGCCGGCCAGGCGCCGCGGCTGGTCCGGCCCGGCGAGGGCGCGACGCGGCCGCTGCGCTACGAGCAAGTCAATTCGCCCGACGTCATGACCCCGTGGGAATTGATGGCCCACGTCCGCACGCTTGCCGAGCACACCCCCGAACAGCCCGATCGCGACCGCGTCTTCGCCGCCCTCGACCGGATGATGGACGAATGGAAAGCCCTGTGGGCCGAGCATGGCACCGCGACCAGCGGGCTGCCGGCCTATATGGACTGCATCGCGCGGACCCACGGCGAACTCGAGCAAGCGGGCAGCAATGCGGTCATGCTCAAGAGCCGCGTCGACATCCTCTATGCGGTCAAGCGCCTGCTGTTCGAAAACGCCATCTCGCCGGCCAAGTTTGCCGAGGCGGAGGACCGTCCGGCCGCTTCGCCCCCGACCTCCGCGCAGCCCCCGATGCCCCGCGACCATGTCGGACTCATCGATCGCCCGATCTTCATCGTCAGCCCGCCCCGATCGGGGTCGACTATGTTGTTCGAAGCGCTGGCGCGCGCGAACGATCTCTTCGCGGTGCATGGTGAAAGCCACGGACTGATCGAGGGTGTGAGGGAATTTCAGCCGCAGAACCGCGGCTGGGAATCGAACCGGCTGACGGCCGCGGATTCGGCCGCTGACCGAAACCGGATGCTGGCCGCGAACTTTTACCATGCGTTGCGCGATGGCGAGGGCCGGCCTGCCGCGGGTCCCGCACGGATGCTCGAGAAGACGCCCAAGAACGCGCTTCGGGTGCCGCTGTTCGATGCGATCTGGCCCGACTCGCACTTCGTCTATCTCTACCGCGATCCCAGGCAGACGATCGCGAGCATGATCGAGGCGTGGACCTCCGGGCGCTTCCGTACCTATCCGCAACTTCCGGACTGGCCGGGCCCGCCGTGGTCGATGCTGCTGGTGCCGGGCTGGCGCGAACTTGCTGGATCGCCGCTCGAGCAGGTCGCCGCGCACCAATGGGCGATCACGACCCATATCCTGCTCGACGACCTCGAGCGGCTGGCGCCCGGGCGCGTGCACAAGGCCGATTACGATCGGCTCACCGAAACGCCGGCCGACGTCATAGCGGACCTGGCCCGCGCGCTCGATCTGACATTGGACCAGGACATGAGCGGCGGGCTGCCATTGTCCTGGTCGACCGTGTCGGTCCCCAAACGCGACAAATGGCGGCGGATCGAACCCCAGATCAACGCGGTGCGGCCGATCTTCGCGGAGGCGGACCGCAGGGCCCGGGCATTTGCGGGCCTGTTGGAACCGATCGACTAAGCTGCCGGGCGGCCGCTCATTCGCAGGGCGGCAGCACGGCGAGGAAGCGGTCGATCGCGGTGATGGACTCCGGTTCGACGAGGTCCGGAGAATGGCCATAGCCGGTCACGGTTGCGGTGGTCACGTTCGCGCTGCGGCGGGCCATTGCGTCGAGCGCCTCGGCGTCGAGCAGGTCGCTGTGCTCGCCCCGCACGACCAGCATTGGCTTTCGCGCCAAAGCGTCGAACATCGGCCACATGTCGGCGCCTGGCCCGGGGTTTCGCTTGAACGGCTCGGCGATTGCCGGGTCATAATCGTACCGGATCGACCCGTCCTCGCGCTCGCTCAACAGCCGGCGCGCCGTCGCCTCCCAATTGGCCGGGGTCCAGTGCGCCGGCAAGCCACACTGGTTCGAGCGGACCGCGAGCGCGGCTTCGGCCCAGCTTGCATAGCCTTGCGGCCGTCCGCCGACGAAACCGCGGATCCGGTCCAGCCCGACTTCGCTCAATTCCGGTCCGACATCGTTGAGGATCGAGGCCGCGATGCGGTCCTCGTCGAGCACCGCGATGAGCATGGTGACGATCCCGCCGAGCGAGGTCCCGACGAACACCGCGTCGGCGACTCCGACATGGTCGAGCAGCGCGATCGTGTCATGCGCGTAGCTCACCGGGTGATAGCGTTCGGGCTGCGGATCGAAAGCGCTCTCGCCGCGGCCACGAAAGTCGAGGCACAGGACCCGATATTGCGGCGACCATCGTTCGGCGAAAGCTGCGAAATCGCGCGCGTTGCGGGTCAGTCCGGGGAGGCACAACAAGGGCGGCGCCTGGAGCGGACCCGGATAATCGCGATAATGCAGCCGGAGCCCGTCGCGGACGGTGAAATAGCCGTCCCGATAGCGCTTGCCCTCTTTCGTCATCGCCCCGCCTTAGCACTTGCGGTCGGGCGAAATAGGATTATATCGGCTCAATCCAACACATATCGGCTCCGCCGCACGGTGACGTGCGCCCGGGGCTTTTCCTGTCCTTGCCGGGACACGGACCGATGACGCGCAACGGTTCGCACGTATGGCAAGGGGCACCGGGATCCGCGCCAGATTTGAACCACGGACGAGCGATCCCTTTCGCTTGCCCGTAAGCGCAGGAAACTTTGAAAATCATGGCGACCAAGGCGATTGCCCCCCGCAAGACCACCAGCAAGCTGGCCACCAATTCCCGGCGTATCCGCAAGATTTTCGGCAACATCCACGAAATCAGCGAGATGCCGAACCTGATCGAGGTTCA
The DNA here is from genome assembly GCA_031387795.1 of Sphingomonas sp. GTDB lineage: Bacteria > Pseudomonadota > Alphaproteobacteria > Sphingomonadales > Sphingomonadaceae > Sphingomicrobium. Next base: position 135 of record JANNDN010000271.1, on the reverse strand, counting down.
ACGCGAGAGCTATGAGCAATTCCTCCGCTCGGACCCGTCGGTCGGCTATATCTCGGGTCTCGAGAAGACGCTGCGCTCGGTCTTTCCGATCCAGGATTTCGCCGGCACCGCGCATCTCGACTTCGACCATTACGT
>JANNDN010000268.1:0-1548 GCA_031387795.1 Sphingomonas sp. | reverse complement strand
ATATGGCTACTGCGTCCGCAAAAGTGGCCGATGCTCGGGCTGGGGACAGGATGACTGCCGAAGAGCTGCATCCCGAGGAAGAGCTCGCCCCAATCACCGGCAAGGTCAAATGGTTTGACGCGACTCGGGGCTTCGGCTTTCTGGTCAGCGACGATGTCGAAGGCGATGTGCTGATCCATTTCAGCGTCCTTCGCGACCACGGCCGGCGCAGCATTCCCGAAGGTGCCAGCGTGACCTGCATCCCGGTCCGGCTCGAACGCGGGCTGCAGGCCAAAAGGATTCTCTCGATCGACCTCAGCGAGGCCTTGCCCGCGACGCAGCGCTCGTCCACTCCGCCAAGCGAGCGGGCCGATCGTGAGCAGCTCGCGGAGAGTGCCGGCCCGTTCGAGCCGGTGGAGGTCAAATGGTTCAATCGCGTTCGTGGTTACGGCTTCCTGAGGCGGCTCGACGATTCCGGTGGCGACATTTTCGTCCACATGGAGACGGTGCGCCTGTCGCCGGTCGGGGAGCTCGAGCCGGGCGGCCGGATGCTGGCGCGGATCTCGCCGAGCTCCAAGGGCCTGACCGCGGTCGAACTAAGCGAGGATTCCGGGTCGGGCAGCTGATTGCCGCGGCGGCGCTCGCCGCTTGCTCCCCCGATGCACAGGCCAGCCATCCCGTCGATGGAGCCGGGGCCCAGCAGGGCTTGCGCAAAATTCCGCTCGTCATCCGTTCGGGAAAGCGGGTCCACCGCTTCACCGCCGAAGTCGCCGCGACGTTCGACGAGCAGTCGACCGGGTTGATGCACCGGCGCTCGTTGGCGGCGAATCGCGGGATGCTGTTCCCGTTTCCGAACGAGCGAGTCGCGGGGTTCTGGATGTTGAACACCCTGATCCCGCTCGACATGATCTTCGTCCGCGCCGACGGGACCATCGCCAATATCACCACTGCGACCCCGCTCAGCCTCGACAGCGTGATTTCGGATGGACCGGTGGCGGCGGTACTCGAAATCGGCGGCGGCCGCGCCGCGGCGCTTGGTATCCGAGCCGGCGACCGGGTCGAATACCGGCTTTAGCCACGGCCTTGCGCGTGGGCAGCCGAACGGGCAGAGGCGCATTCCCATGGGATGGCTAGCCAATGCATTCACCTGGTGGAACGGTGCCAGCTGGGGGACCGCGATCTTCTCGCGCCGTCATGGCCGCGAAGTCGGGCGCGATGAGGCGGGCAACGTCTATTTCCAGGGCCGCAAGGATTCCGCTCGCCGTTGGGTGATGTACGACGGCAGCAACGACGGCAGCCGGGTTCCGCCCGACTGGCAATTGTGGCTGCGCAGCTCGATCGACGAGGTGCCGTCCAAGTCGCTTCCGCCCGTCCGCCGGTTTCAGATCAAGCCGACCGCCAACCTCACCGGAACGCTCGACGCGTTCCGTCCGGGCGGAGCGCTGGGATCGAGCGGGATCCGCCCCGCCTCGACCGGCGACTACGAGCCCTGGACGCCCGAATGAGCGCCGCCCGCGCGGTTGCCCGGCTCGGGCTGATGACTGCCGCATTCCTCGTTCTCGCCGGCTG
>JANNDN010000236.1:0-12059 GCA_031387795.1 Sphingomonas sp. | reverse complement strand
GTGAAGCGCGACGAAGCCGGGCGCATGCGCCTGGCGGCGGAGGGCTGAGCGATGGCGGCCAAGGCCAGGACCCGCAAGGCGCCCGCAGCGCCCGTCTTCTATCAGCTGGAGGACGATCATTCGCACGCGCCGGGCGGAGCGACATTGCTCGGCTTCTGGATTTACCTGATGAGCGATGCTTTGCTGTTCGCGGCGATCTTCGCGACCTTTGGCGTGCTCGGCACCAGCTATGCGGGCGGCCCGACCCCGCGCGAGATTTTCGAGCTTCCGATCGTCGCGCTCAACACCGCGATCCTGCTGGTGTCGTCGATCACCTACGGCTTCGCGATGCTGGCGATGGACGGGGGGAAGGTGCGCCGAACCCAGGCGTGGCTCGCGGTCACCGCTTTGCTCGGCGCGAGCTTTGTCGGCATCGAGCTGTACGAATTCAGCGCCCTGATCGCCGAGGGGGCAACGCCGCAGCGCAGCGGCTTCCTTTCGGCCTTCTTCACTTTGGTGGGAACGCACGGGCTCCATGTGACCTTCGGGGTGCTGTGGATCGGGATCATGCTGGTCCAGGTGCAAAAGCGCGGGCTCATTCCCGACAACCGCCGGCGGCTCTTGTGCCTGAGCATGTTCTGGCACTTCCTCGACGTCGTCTGGATCGGCGTCTTCACCTTCGTCTATCTGCTGGGGATGCTGCGATGAGCCGCGATACGACAATCGAACACGCTCCGCCGCCAGGCGCGATGGAAGGCCACGGCTCGAAACAAAGCTATCTCGTCGGCTTCGCGCTGTCCGCCGTCCTGACCGCGATTCCCTTCTGGCTGGTGATGGCCGGCGTGCTTAGCCCGGGCCTGACCGCGGCCGCAGTGATCGTCTTCGCGGTGGCACAAATCCTCGTCCACACGGTGTGCTTCCTGCACATCAACACACAGGCCGAGAACGGCTGGACCCTGATCGCTTATTTGTTCACCGGGGTCATCCTGCTGATCACGATCGCCGGGTCGCTGTGGATCATGTACCATCTCAATTCGAACATGATGCCGGGCTTGATGTCGGCACAGGCGAGCGGCTCACCGTGACCGGCGGCAGGGCGAAGCGGCTCGCGCTGCCCGCCCTGTGTGTCCTCGGGTTCTTACTGTTCGGCGCGCTCGGCATCTGGCAGCTCGAACGGCGGGTGTGGAAGCTCGACCTGATCGAGCGCGTCGAGCAGCGCGCGAAATCTCCTGCGCGAGATCTGCCTCCGCCCGCCGACTGGGCCTCGCTGGACCCGGCAGCGTGGGAGTATCGGCGGGTCACGGTTACCGGCACCCTGCTCCACGAGAAGGAAACATTGGTCGATGCGCTGACCGAACGTGGACCCGGTTGGTGGGTGATCACTCCCCTGCGGACCGAAGGCGGTACGATCCTCGTCAACCGCGGGTTCGTCCCGCCGGTACGCGCCGAGCCTGTCACCCGCCCAGCGGGCCAGGTCATGGGACTCGTCCGGATCGAGGGCTTGGTGCGCCTCTCCGAGCCGCGCGGGCGAGTGCTTCGACTCAATCGGCCGGAACAGAACCGCTTCTACTCCCGCGACGTCGCCGCAATCGCTCGGGCGCGCGGATTAAGTGGGGTCGCGCCCTTCTTCATCGATGCCGGCGCGAACCCCAACCCAGGCGGACTGCCGATCGGCGGGATGACCGTTGTACAGTTCCGCAATGCCCACCTTGTTTATGCGCTGACTTGGTTCGGGCTTGCCGCTTTGTGCCTGGCGGGACTGGCGCTGACGATCCGGGACGCTCGGGGCCTGGTCATTTGGTGCTTTCCGCAGCCGCAACGGGAGCGAAATCGAGGTCCTGATAGTCGAAGCTGAAATCGGCCAGCGGCGACACCGGCTTCATCGCCACGCGATTGACCTTGCCATCGGCGTCGATCGAGAAAGTGACGTAGGCCGGCTCGATCCATTTGAGCGCCGGCTGGGTCCGGAAGCTGTCATATTGGTGGTGGACCAAAACGCTGTCCATGCCCTTCGAATGCGGGAATTTGATCGCCAACCCCTTGCCCGCGCGGCGGACGCTGATCGTGCCGTACCAGGGATCGGCATAATCGCCGACGTAGCGGTCGAGCGGTAGCGACGGCCCGACCCGCGCCGGTTTGGCCTTTTGCGCGGTGACCAGCTTGGCAGCCTCGTTGAGCCGGGCGAGCTTGAAGGCACGGTATTTCTCGGGCCAGCCCGCGGGGGGCAGCCCGAGATAATGATCGAGCAATTCGTTCATCAGCCCGCGCACGATCTCGCCTTCGTTGCTGTTGACCGCGATCGAAAAGCCGATGTTCTTGTCGGGGATTAGGACCACGGTGGTGAGCGATCCGAAGACTGCGCCGCCGTGCGCGATGATCTTCGTCCCGCGATAGTCCTGAACGTCCCAGCCCAAGGCATAAGTGTCGAAATTCGGCTGGGTCAGCGCGAACTCGGGCGGGGCGGGGGAGATTGGCTGGAGGATGACAGGCGTCCACATCTCTTTCGATTGCTCGACCGAGAACAAGCGCGCGCTGCCGCCAGGGATCTGGCCGCGGCCCAATTGGGTGAGCAGCCAGCGGCTCATGTCATTGGCGCTGATCGCGAGGCCGCCGGCGGGCGCGGCATTGCCGGCAAGCGCGGCCTCGGCGCTATAGGGCTCCTGCTTCCCGAGCCCGACGATCGGTCCGTCGAAGCGACCGTGAGCATGGCCGCGGTCGGGATTGGCGCGAAACTCGGCGTCGGACACGGTCGAGTGGGTCATGCCCAACGGCGCGAAGACGCGAGAGCGAACGAACTGCTCCCAGCTCTCGCCGCTGACTTCCTCAACCAGCTGGCCGGCGACCATGTAGAGGATATTGTCGTAGGCATAGCCGCTGCGGAAGCTGGTCGCGGGCTTGATGAAGCGCAGCCGCCGCACGGTTTCCTTGCGCGTCAAATCGCTGTTGGGGACGAACAAAAGGTCGCCGGCGCCGAGCCCGAGGCCACTGCGGTGGACGAGCAGATCGCGCACCGTCATCTCGCGTGTCACCCACGGGTCCCACATGCGGAAATCGGGCATGTGGTCGATGACCTTGTCGTCCCACTTGAGCTTGCCCTGATCGACGAGGATGGCGAGCGCGGCGACGGTGAACGCCTTGCCGGTCGATCCGGTGCCGAAGATGGTGTCGGGACCGACCGGCGCGGGCTTCCCGATTTCGCGCACGCCCCAGCCCTTGGCCATCGTCGGCCTGCCGTCCTCGACAATGGCGATCGATACGCCGGGGGCGCCATAAGCGGTGCGCAGCTGCTCGACCCGTTGCTCGAAATTCGCGGGTGGCGCAGCCAGCGCGGGCACGGAGATGGCGAGAGAAATTGCGGCCAGAAATCTCATTCGACATCCTTCGGTTGTGGACGGCTCAATCGCCACACGCCCAGCGTCAGCACGGGGATCACGTAAACGGCGATGAGGACATAGGCCAAGGCGCGGTAGCCATTGGCGATCAGGGCGACGAGGCCAAAGCGGTCGGCGACGAACATGCACCCGACCAGCAGCGCCAGCGCGATCGCGAGGCGGGCTTGGTTGCTGAGCACGGTGCCGCGGCGGTTGAGCAGCGCGCGGGCGATGCGCTCGTTGATCGCATGGACCGAGCTCGCGCCGCTTTCGAGCAGGGCCGAGAAGATCATCAGCTGGAACAACAAATGGAACAAAGGGATGTTGAGCCGCTGGAGGAGGAAGTCCGACGGCAAGGTCGCGCTCGCGATCTCAGGCGTGAAGCCGACCATGGCGATGAAGAACAGCAGCGCGGGGAGCGTCGCCAGCGGCCCCGCGATGACCCCCGCGATGATTGCGTCGCGATTGCTGGTCAGATGGCGGATGACCGGCAAGACGACGACCGCGCCGATGAGATTGTAACCGGCGTAAACCGCGCCCCCGCTTAGCCAGCCGGTCATCGCACCGCCGGCTTCGAAACCCGCAGCGATACGGTCGCCGAAATGGGTGAAGGCCAGCACGATGAAGAGCGCGTAGACCGCGTAGAGCAGATAGGAGACCCAGGCGAACATGCGCTCGACCGAGCGGTTGCCGAAAGTGACCACGGCGACGATCGCGGCGGCCAGGGTGGCGGTGCCGACGATCGAGGGCAGGCCCAACAAAGCCGCCCCGATCGCTCCCGCCGCGGCTCCGTAAACCGCGAGGATGAGGACGATGAACAGCACATAGGCGCCCTCGAACAGGATCCAGCCGGGACCGAGCAAAGCCTTGAAGAAGGTGATGTAGTCCCACGCCTTGACCATGCGCGCGAACAGGAAGGTGACCGCGCAGACCAGGCTGAAGATCAGCGTCGCGCTGAGGATCGCGGCGAGCCCGCCCCACGGCCCGCTCGGAAGGAAGAATTCGGCAAGCTCGCGCCCAGTCGCATAGCCGCCGCCGATCACTACCGCCTTGAACGCGAGTCCGGGCAGCCAGAAGCGCTGGAAACGTGTCGGCGGGGCGGTTGCGGCGGTCATGGCAGGCAGGCGTCGAGTAGCGCCTCGAGCTCGATCCCGCGGACTGGGTCGGCGGCGGGCAGGCCGAGCCGACGCCGGGTCTCCGCGATCACGTTTGTCGCTTCGCCGTCCCCCATCGCCGAAGTGTTGAGGCTGATCCCGCAGCAGCGGATCGCGGGGTTGGTCAGCCGGCCCGCCGCGACGGTTTGTGCAATCAGCTCCTCGATCGAGGGCAAGGGATAGCCGCTCATGCCGAGGATCTCGGTCCGTATCGGGTCGTGGCAGACCACGAACAGATCGGGCTGGCTGCCGTGGAGCAGGCCCAAAGTCACCGCGGCATAGGATGGATGGAACAGCGACCCCTGGCCCTCGATCACGTCGAGATGATCGGGCGCTGCATCGGGGCTGAGCAGCTCGGCGGCGCCGGCGAGAAAGTCGGACACCACCGCATCGATCGGGATGCCGGCTCCCGCGATCATGATCCCCGTCTGCCCGGTGGCGCGGAAATCGACGTCGAGTCCGCGTGCCTGGAGCCCGCGGGTGATCGCCAGCGCGGTATATTTCTTGCCCAGCGCGCAGTCGGTGCCGACCGTGAGCAAGCGCTTCCCTGAACGCTTGCGCCCGCTTGCAATCGGGATGCCGTCGGGCGGGACGCGCACGTCGACCAGCCGCCGCCCCAATCGTCGGGCCTCTGCCGCGAGTTCGGTTATGTCGCTCAGCCGGTCGTGCATTCCGGACACGATGTCGAGGCCCGCGCGCAGCGCCTCCACCAGCGTCGGCAACCACTGATCTGGCACCCGGCCGCCGCGGGTCGCGACGCCGATCAGGAGGGCGCGCGCGCCGCGCGCCTGCGCCTCGCCCGGGGTCAGCGCGGGCAGTCCGGTGGTGACTGTTCCTCCGACCAGCGCAATCTCGCCGACGCAACGTTCGGGCGCCCAGTCGCGCAGCCCGAACGCGGTTTTGGCATAGCCGGGCTCGGTCGTGTCGCCGAGGAACAGCAAATAGGGAGAGGGCAGCGCCGAGGGAGCGGTCCCCGCTCGCCCTTCTACTTCATCCTCAACGCTGACTGCTGAGCCTTGCGGCACCACTCATCCTTAGAATTCGGCGCCAAGGGTGATCCCGATCGTCCGTGGCTGCAACAGCGCGGCGCGCATGGCGTCATTGGGCAGACCGCTGCCCCCGGTCAGCTCGTCGGTGACGAAGGATAGCGAATTGACCCCGCGGCTGTTGGTCACGTTGCGCGCGAACGCGTCGAGCGAGAAGCGGCCGAACTGGGCGCCCGCGCGAAGGTCGAGCGTGGCATAGCTGTCGATCCGCCGCTGCGGGGTGAACAGAAAGATGAAATCGCCGTCGGGCTCGAAACCGACGACTTCGCCGGCGATGAAATTATCGCGCTGATTACCGACGAAGCGGACACTGCCGCCGACGTAGGTCGTGACGTTGCTCCACGCCGTCCATTCATAGTCGCCGTTCAAGGCAAAGCTCACCTTGGGCGTATAGGGCAGGCGATCGCCCTTGAACCCGCCGACGAACGGCGGCGTGTCGGAGGTCAGCTTGGCGTCGATGATCGCGGCATTGGCCGATAGCCGCAGCCCCTGGACCGGACGGACGGTCAACGTGCCTTCGATACCATTGCTGCGGGCCTTGCCGCCGTTGGCGTTGAGGCCGAAATTGTCGATCACCGTGAACAGCTGAATGTCTTTCCACGCGAGGTGGTAAGCGGACACATCGAGCGACACGCGGCGGCCGATGTCGGTCTTCAATCCGATTTCGTAGCTGGTGATGGTGTCGGCGTCGTAAGAGGTCGGAACGTCCGGACCGGCGGTTGGCGGAAGCACGTTCGGCCCGCCGGGACGATAGCCCGTGGCGACGCGCGCGTAGACCGCAGTGGTGTCATTGATCTCGTAACGCGGCGAAACCGAATAAGTGAACACACTCTCCTTCGACTTGCCGGGCGTCGGCGGTGAGCCGCCATTGGCTAGCACCCCGGCGGACGACTGCACGTTGCGCTGGCGGATGTCGCTGAGGCGCGCGCCGGCGGAAATGTCGAAGCGGTCGGTGACATGCAGCGTGCCGTTGGCGAACCCGGCCAGTTCCTTGTAGCGCGAGGTCAGCAGCGCTTCGCCGAGGACGCCGAGAATCGGGTCGCTGAACTGCGCGCCCGTGGTCAGGTTGATGCCCGGGATATACTGGTCGATCTTGCCCTTTTCGTTGGTGTAATAGCCGCCGACCATCCACTCGAAGCGGTCGTTGGAGGGCGACGCGAGGCGCACTTCCTGGGTGAATTTGCTGAGGTTGGTCTGCTGGTCCTGGTAGAGGCCGATCGGATCGGTGGTCAGCTGCGGAAACGGGAAGGGCGGACCCGGGTTGAGCGGCCCGAACAGGAAATTGACAAGCAGGCCGAACGGCGGCGTCAAATCGTCGCGAAAAGTCTGGTTGTTCTTGCCGAAGCTGGTCGAGGACAACAGGCTGGCAAAGCCAAAATCATATTCGACCGCGGCGTTGAACAGCCGGTACTCGAGTTTGTTCGGCTCGCGGAAATAGGTCGTCTGGCGATAGCCGTTGACCGGCTTGTGGCTGCCCTGCCGAACGTCGACGAAACTGCTCGCGTTGGACTTGATCTGCTGAGCGATGGCAGTGAGCCGAACCGTCAGTGGCTCGCTCGGCTTGAACAGGAGCGAGGCCCGACCGCCCCAGACCTTGCTGTCATTGATGTCCTTGCCGCCGACCGCCGGGAACCCGAGGAAATTGGCATTATTGCCCGTGCCGTCGATCCAGCCGGGGTTCTTGCGATAGAATGCAGAACCGCGAAGCGCTGCCATCGACCCCAAGGGCACGTTGACGACGCCATTGACGTTAAAGCCGAGCCCACCGTGGCTGACCGCTTCGAAGCCGCCGCGGACCCGACCCGAAAGCTGGCCGAGCTGCGGGGTGTTGGTCACGAACTTGAGCACGCCGCCGAGCGAGCTGGCGCCGTAGAGCGTGCCCTGGGGACCGCGGAGAACTTCGATCCGGGCGATGTCGAAGGTGTCGAAATCGCCCGCCAGGATCGCGCCGTTGACCTGGCCGCTGCTCGAACCGAACGGCGTTTCGTCGATATAGACGCTGACCGTCGAGCTGACGCCGCCGGTATTGACCCCGCGCAGGACAGCCGGCCGACGCCGGCCTCGCTTTGCTGTAGACTGAGGCCGGGGATTTCGTTGAGATATTCCTCGAACGTATTGGCGCCCTGCCGCTCAAGCGTTTCGCCGCTGACCACCGTCACCGATTGCGGAATGTCGAGAATCCGCTCCTCGCGCTTCTGCGCGGTGATGACGATCGCCTCGTCGGTATCCGCCGGGCGGGCATCGTCCTGTGGCGGGGGCTGATCGACCGGAAGTTGCGCGCCAGACGGCTGGGCATCCTGGGCCAGTGCCGGTGCCGCCGCACCCGCCAGTGCCATGGCGGCCGAGGCCATCAAGACGATTCGCACGCCGCGCGCAGTTCGAGTCATCACATTCTCCCCCAACGATCCTTCACGGGACATTATTGTCTCAATCGGAGAACTGTCAATCTGAATCAGGCTTATCTGTCCTGGAAAGCCGCGAATCGGCGCGCACCCCGATCGCGAACAGCAACGCCGCCGCCGTCGCTGCCAGGCCGGCGAGCAGCAGGAAGAACTGGCTGTGCGGCAGGCGGCTCCACAAGGTGCCGACGAAACCCGCACTGAGACTTCCGCTGAAAATCACCAGGAACCAGGCGGCAACCGTGGTCGCGCCGAGATGCGGCGGAGCGAGGCGGGCGAACAGTCCAAGTCCGGTCGGCAGGATGAACAGCTCGCCGAAAGTCAGGAGAACGAAGAACAGCAGCAGCCACAGCCAGTTCGCATCCTCGCCTCCGTTCACCGCGGTGACCGCGGCCAACAGCACATAAGACGCGCCGACGATCATCGCCCCCAGCGCCATCCGTTTGACCAGCGCCTGATGCGGATCGGTCAGCGCGCGGCGCCGCCAGTAAGCGAGCAAAGGCGGGGTCATCAGCATCACGAACAAGGGGTTGAGCGACTGGAACCAGGTCATCGGGATGACGAAGTCGCCGGCCCTGCGGTCGACCCCGCTGTCGGCCCACAAAGCGACCGTGTTGCCGACCTGCTCATAGGCGCCGCGGAAAATGGTGACGGCGATGGCGATCCCGAGCAGGAGCAGGATGGTTTCGCGGGCGAACCCTTCGCGGGTCGCCATTTGCTCCACCGTCGCTCGCGGTTGCTCGGGCGGCAAATAGCGTCCGCCCCACAGATAGATGCACAGCCCGGCGACCATCCCGATCCCGGCCGCGCCGAACCCGTAATGCCAGCCGTAGAGCTCGCCCAATGTCCCGCAGATCAAAGGCGCGAGGAAGCCGCCGATGTTGATCCCGACATAATAGACATTGAACGCCCACGGCCGGCGCGGATCGTTGCGCTTGTAAAGGTCCCCGACCTGGCTCGGCAGGCTCGGCAGGAACAAGCCGTTGCCGAGCGCGATCGCCGCCAGCGCGAAATAGAACAGGCTCTCGAAGGCCATCATGAAATGGCCCGCCGCCATGATGCTCGCGCCGATGATGACCGCGCGCCTTTTGCCCAGATAGCGGTCGGCGAGCACGCCGCCGACGATCGGCGTGAAGTAAGCACAGGCGGTGTAGAAGCCGTAGATGGTGGAGGATTGCTGCTGACCGAAGAGCAACTGCTTGGTCATGTAATAGACCAGCAAAGCGCGCATTCCGTAGTAAGAGAATTGCTCCCACATGTTGGTCAGGAAGAGCACGGTGAGCCCGCGCGGCTGGCCGAACCACGGCCGCTCGTCGGTCATCGGGCGAGCGCCACGCCGGAGCCCCACACTTCGGGCGCGGCGCTGACCATGCCGTCGACATAATCGACCCCGGGTGAGCGGTCGGAGACGAGGAAGGTCGGCCCGTCGAGATCGACGATGTCGCATTGCTGGCCGAGGATCAAAGCGGGCGCGGTCGACAGGCTGGTGCCGACCATCGTCCCGACCATCACTTGGAGCCCGAGCCGGCGCGCTTCCGCGGCCATCAGCAGGCCCTCGGTGAGCCCGCCGCATTTATCGAGCTTGATGTTGACGACTTCGAAGCGGCCGGGTGCGGCGGCGAGGTCGGCGAGGCTGACCAGGCTCTCGTCGCCCGCGATCGGGATCGGCGATTCGAACCCTTCCAGCTCGGCCTCTTTCCCGCGCGCCAGCGGTTGCTCGAGCAGTTTCACATCGCTGTCACGAAGCGCCTCGACCAGTGGCTCCAGATCGTCCCGCTTGAACCCCTGATTGCCGTCGACCCCGAGCCACACGTCGGGCCGCGCCGCGCGCACCGCGGCAACGCGGGCGAGGTCGAGCGGCAGGTCGCCGGTCAGTTTGACCTTGAGCGCCCGCGCGCCGGCATAATCGAGCGCGCCCCGCGCCATCACTTCGGGCGCGTCGGCGCCGAGCGTGAAGGTGGTCAGCAGCGGCCTTGGCTCAACCACTCCGGCGAGCGCCCAGGCGGATACGCCCGCACGCGCGGCCTCGAGCTCCCACAAGGCGCAATCGACCGCGTTACGGCCACCGCCCGGCGGCATCACCAAGCGCAGTTCCTCGCGCGTCAGCCCGGCCTCGATCGCCCCGGCCGCGGCCTGGATGTCGCCGATCATGTGGGCGAGGTCGTCGCCCAGATAATAAACGCCGCAGCCTTCGCCGCGCCCGCTCAGCTCGCCGTCGCTCAACGTGACGACCACCACCTCCGAAGTCTCGAACACATGGCCCGAGATGCGGAACGGCGCCTTGAACCGAAGCGTCTCGCTCGCGACCTCGAGCGTGATCCTGCTCATCAGAAGTCGGTGTTCAGGCCGATGAGCTTGAAGACGATCCCGAGGTGCAGGACGGTGGCCGCCGCAATTACCAGGAAAATGCTCCACACCCGCGCCGGCCACGGGAATTTTTCGCGCCACGCCAGGACCAGATACCAGACCATCACCGCGAACCCGCCGACGAAGGCAACCGCACTGAACATGCCGAGGATCGCCAGGACGACGGTAAAGGCCGAACCGAAATTGACGTCGTTCGACATCATGGTGAAGGTCACGACCCAGGCAATCAGCGCGACGAGGATCGCGATCGCCGCGATCCGGCTGGCGCGAAACGCCTGCAGTCCGCGGCCCTTGAGCGCCAGCGCGGCCCCGAAGCGGCGGCGGACGATCGCGCGCGATGGCCACAGCAAGGCGGTCAGCGCGAGCACGCCGAGGCTCAGGTACAACAAAGGCAGGAGCCACGCCGAATCGGCGTACCAGGGCGTGCGGTAAAGCACGATGATCGGGGCGACCGAGTTGAGGCTGAGGCGCACTGCCTTGCCGTCCTTGAGCGTTGCGCCGAGCTTCTCGTCGCTGTTCGCGTCGCGCCACAGCATCGGCCCTTCGGCCACCCATTTGCGCGGGGTCAGGCTCAATTGCTCGACCACCGGGGCGATCAGCTCGCCGTCCTTGCCGACACTGATCCTGGTTTGCGAGAGGAGGTCGGCGATCGAGAAGAAACTGGAGAAGGAACGCCGCGACATCGACCAGGTGCCGGCGAGTTTCTCGGCATTTTCGCGCGCCGTCTTGGCGTCGAGAGTTGGCTGTTTAGCGGCAGCGGCCGGGAAGTAACGGTCGGCGAATTCGTCGAACAAGGCGGCGCGCAGGCTGCCCGCCGCGCCTTCCTTGCCGGCGCTGTTAAACGATACGAAGAGGCCGACCTTCTCCGCCGGCAGCAGGTGAAGATCGCTGTGGAAGAAGACAGTGTCGCCGCCATGGGCGATCGCGCGGCGGCCGTTGGCGCTCGCTTCGTAGAAACCAAGCGCCATCCCGTTGAGACCCGCGATCGGCTGATTGGCGCGCGCGTGCATCAGCTGCGCGGTCTCGGGTTTGAGAATCCCGCCGCCGTCCTGAAGATGCGCGATCATGAACTTGCCCATGTCCTCGCCCGTCGCCGACAGGCTGCCGGCGGGGGAGGGCCCGACGAACTCGAACCCGGCGCCTTTGTCGCTGCCGACCTTATATCCCTCGGACATCAACGGTTTGAGGTTGGCGGGCAGAGGCTGGCGGAAGGTCGAGCGGGTCATGTCGAGCGGTGCGAAGATGTGCCGCTGCACATAGGTGTCGAACGGCTCGCCGGACACGCGCTGAACGATGTAGCCGGCGAGCGAGGTCGCATAATTGGAATAGGCCGGGGTCGTGCCGGGCGCGTAAACCCGCTCCGGAACCCAGCGCTTGAGCAGCTGGTCAAATGGGATGTACGCCTTCTCGTCCATCGCCAGCAGGTCCTTGACCTGCTCCTCGAAGCCCGCGGTGTGGGTCATGATGTTGCGCAGCGTTACCGGCTTGCCCTCGAACGGCGGAATCTTGAAATCGAGGTAGGTGTTGACGTCCTTGTCGAGGTCGAGCTTGCCCTGTTCGACCTGCTGCATCACCGCGGTCCAGGTGAACAGCTTCGAGACCGAGCCCGGGCGGAACAGGGTCCGTGCCGGGTCGACCTTCTGCCGCTTTTCGACATTGGCAAAACCGTAGCCGCGCTGGGTCAGGATCTGGCCGTCCTTGACCACCACCACGACCGCGCCCGGAATGTTCGCGCGACCGATC
>JANNDN010000216.1:0-1905 GCA_031387795.1 Sphingomonas sp. | reverse complement strand
CTGCTCGTGTTCGCCGTCCCCGACTCGATCCATCCCTTGCCGGCGACCGCGACCGCGGCGGCGGCGAGCAATTCCGCGGCAATCCAGATGCCGATGATGGCGAGTGCGAGCTTGCGCCGTCCGCCGAGGCGATCACGGAGTCTCTGGTACTGGCGAGCGAATCGGTTTGTCATGGTCCCCTTACATAATGTCATGATTCACTGACTGTCAAGTAACCCTTACAAAATATCATGGAGGCCTGACACCTTGCCCCACGCGCACGGATGCGCGAAAGCCCTTTCACGATGTTGAGCTTTCAGGACCTCATCCTCAGGCTGCACCAATATTGGGGCCGGCACGGTTGCGTGCTGCTCCAGCCCTACGACCTCGAAATGGGCGCGGGCACCTTTCATCCGGCGACCGTGCTGCGCGCGCTCGGGGCCCAGCCGTGGCGCGCGGCCTATGTTCAGCCGTCGCGGCGGCCGACCGACGGGCGCTATGGCGAGAACCCCAACCGGCTCGGTCAATATTGCCAGTATCAGGTGGTCCTGAAACCCAGTCCGCCCGACCTTCAGGACCTTTATTTGGGAAGCCTCGCGGCGATCGGGATCGACCTGCTCAAGCACGACATCCGCTTCGTCGAGGATGATTGGGAAAGCCCAACCTTGGGCGCCTGGGGCCTCGGCTGGGAAGTGTGGTGCGACGGCATGGAAGTGACCCAGTTCACCTATTTCCAGCAGGTCGGCGGGTTCGAATGCCGCCCTGTCACCGGCGAGCTGACCTACGGGCTCGAGCGGCTGGCGATGTACATCCAGGGCGTCGACAATGTCTTCGACCTCAAGTTCAACGATGGCGGCGTGACCTACGGCGACGTCCACCTCGAGAACGAGCGCGAGATGTCGGCGTATAATTTCGAAGTCGCGGACACCGAGGCCTTGTTCGACCTGTTCAAGAAAGCGGTCGCGGAGTGCCAGAACTGCCTCGACGCCAAGCTCCCGATCCCGGCCTATGAGCAAGCGATAAAGGCCAGCCACACCTTCAACACCCTCCAGGCCCGCGGCGTGATCAGCGTCGCCGAGCGTGCCGCCTACATCGGCCGGGTCCGCGACCTGTCGAAAGCCGCCTGCGCCGCGTGGTTGGAGAGGCAGTCATGATCCTCCCCGGGACGGGGAGGGGGACCATTGGCCGCAGAGCCAATGGTGGAGGGGGCTCGTCATTGCGCAAACCGACCGTGGATCTCGCACGCAAGTTGCGCCGCGAGATGAGCCTGCCAGAGGCGCTGTTGTGGCGCGAGTTGCGTGGGGAAAAGCTCGGTTTCAAAGTTCGAAGGCAGCACCCTATCGGGCCTTATGTGGCGGATTTCTTCGTCCGCGAAGGCGATTTGGTGATCGAGGTTGACGGTGAGTCCCATGGGCGCGGCGAAGCGCCCACCCTCGACTGGAAACGCGACGAACAATTTCGAACGCGCGGTTTTCGAGTGTTGCGGATTGCCGCGGCCGACGTACTCAGGAACCTTGAAGGGGTCGTGGCGATGATTGAGGAGCGGGTGAAGACCCCCCTCCACCATCCTGCGGATGGTCCCCCTCCCCGTGCCGGGGAGGATTGTTCGTGACCGACTTCCTGCTCGAATTGCTGTCCGAGGAAATTCCGGCGCGGATGCAGGCCAAGGCGCGCAACGATCTGGCGCGAATGTTTGCCGAGGCGCTTGACAGCGCGGGGCTCGGCCATGGCGCGATCGAGACCTTCTCGACCCCGCGGCGGCTGGCGCTGATCGCGCGCGATATCGCCGGTGCGACCGAGGCGGCGAGCGAGGAAGTGAAGGGGCCGCGGACGTCCGCGCCGCCCCAAGCGCTCGAAGGCTTCCTGCGCAAGACCGGACTAACCCAAGGCCAGCTCGAGGACCGCGACGGAATATGGTTCGCGCTA
>JANNDN010000168.1:0-3447 GCA_031387795.1 Sphingomonas sp. | reverse complement strand
CCAGGCCTGATCGAGGGCGCGTCCGAAGGCGCCGGGATCGGCGACCGCTTCCTCGGCCATGTCGAACGCACGCGGATCCTCCTCCACCTCGTCGACGGAGCGGTCGCCAATCCCGCCGGCGACTATGCCATCGTCCGCGGCGAGCTCGACGATTATGGCTCGGGCCTCGATGAAAAGATCGAGATCGTCGCCATGACCAAGGCCGATATGCTCGAAGCCCGCGCCCGGACCAAGGCGGTCAAGGCACTCGAACAGGCCAGCGGCGCCCCGGTCTTCGCCATCTCCGCACCGCTCGACGAGGGGCTCCAGCCGCTGCTCGACGCGATCATCGAACAGCTCGGCACAGCAACGAAGGCTCCTGGCGAGCCTCCGGCTGAGCGGCCCTGGGCGCCACTGTGAAACTGGCGGTGACGGGGGGCACCGGCTTTGTCGGCGCGCACCTCGTCGACCGCGCGCTCGAGGCCGGCCACGAGGTCGTGGCGTTGACCCGGCGCGAGCAGCCTCGCCGCGATCGGCTGACCTGGGTCGCCGGAGACCTTTCCGATCGCGCCGCACTCGCGCGCCTGGTCGCCGGCGCGGACGCGGTCATCCACGTCGCCGGAATCTTGAGCGCGCCCGGGGAGGCCGAGTTCGAGCGCGGCAATGTCCTCGGCACCGAGGCCGTGCTGGCGGCGGCGGCGACCGCCGATGTGCGCCGCTTCGTCCACGTCTCTTCGCTCGCCGCGCGCGAGCCCCGGCTGTCGATGTACGGCGCGTCCAAGGCGCGGTCCGAGGCATTGGTCGAACGCTCCGGGCTCGACTGGGTGATCGTCCGCCCGCCGGCGGTCTACGGCCCCGGCGACCGCGAAACTCTCGAGCTGTTCAAGATGGCCCGGCGCGGGCTCGTCGCCATGCCCCCGGCCGGCCGCGCCTCCTACATCCACGTCGACGATCTGGTGCGATTGCTGGTAGCGCTGGCCGGGCCGAAGGCTCCGACGGGCGTCATTCTGGAACCCGATGACGGGCGCCCCGGCGGCTGGCCCCACCGCGCATTCGGGACGGCTCTAGCCACGGCGCTCGGCGTCTCGGCGGTCACCATCCAGGCCCCCAAACGACTGCTTCAATGGGGCGCCCGCCTCGACCGCCTGATCCGCGGCAACGGCGCCAAGCTGACCCCCGACCGGGTCTCCTATTTCTGCCATTCCGATTGGGCCGTCGACCCCGTCAAAGCCCCGCCGCCGGCGCTATGGAAGGCGCGGATCGAGACCCCCGAGGGCCTCAAGTCCACCGCCGACTGGTACCGCGCGAAGGGCTGGCTCTAGCGCTCGGGAAAGTCGACGACCTGATTGTCGACCGGCAATTGATTGACGTGTTCGCCGGTCCACTTGCTCTCAACCCGCACTGACCGCCCGTCCTCGAGCAAATCCTCGTCCGCGGCCGGCACAACTCCCCGGCTCGAGAATTTGGTGAACACATAGGGCAGGCCATTGGAATTGAGCGGCGATACCCCGTCCATCAAATGAAAATGCAGATGCGGCGCGGTCGAGTTGCCGGTGTTGCCGAGCAGCCCGAGCACCTGCCCCGCCTTCACCGTCTCGCCCAGCTTGGCCTTCTGGCTGCCGCGCTGGAGGTGCGCGTAAAAGGCATAAGCGCCGCCACCGATGTCGACGACCATCATGTTGCCGCCGATATTGTCGGTCGTGATCCCGGTCGGATGCGGACCCGGCACCTGCTCGTCGGCACCGTCATAGACGTTGACCACCGTCCCGTCGGCGACCGAATGGATGTTGGCGCCAAAGAACGGCCAGTTGGCGAGCTTTTTGTAATCGCCCTCCGATGTGCGGTTCTGGTCATCGATCCGGACCCAGTCGAGCGCGAACCGTTCGGGCGCCTGCATCACTCCATTGATGGTGATCAGCGCGCCGCGATGTGGGGTGATGCGGTCGCAGCAGCCGTTGGACGCGACCCAATTACCCCCGCGCAGCGGCGGCTCGATCACCCGCGCCGGCTGGCCGATCGCGGTTGCCGCGGTGGTGAAGGTGTAGGTCGCAGGGACCATCTGGCCCGCGGGCATCGGCGCCGGCTTACCGTCGGGACCGATGACCTGCCGGGTCGCGGTGATGCGTGCGGCGACGCTGGCGGGCAGCGCCTCGCCATTGGCAAAGCTGACGTCCATGAAAATGATCCCGCTGCCGCCCGCGGGGAGCGTGCTCGGCTGCCCGGCGTGCTGCATCGTCATCGCCCGCAGATGGTCGCCCGCGATCGTCCTCAGCACCCGTCCAGCGGGATCGAGCGCCTCGACCTTGTCGATCGTGACCAGCATCGCGCTCGCGTTGGTCAGCGCCAGCTCATAAGCGAGGTGGACGCGGTTGTCGGCGAGCAGCACCGGGTGCGGTTGGGCCAGCGGCCGGACCGTGATCGAGCTGAGGATTTCGTCCTTGAGCAGGCTCTGGGCCGCGCCCGGGATCGCGGCGCTGCCAAGCAGGCAGGCCGCGAGTGCAAAACGGATACGCATGAATGTCCCCCCTTTCGACAAACGCGGGACATCTTAACATCGTTTGCGTCCCGACTTTCAATCCCCCGCCGCCACGAGGCTGCCGCATTCGCGCCCGATTGCGTTGCGAAAGCACGGCGTCGCCACTAACGGATGGACCATGACCGAACGCCAGCAAATCCTCGAGCGGACGCTCGGGCTGATCGAGCCCTTCAACAAGAAGGGCATCGCCGTCGACGAAGCCACGCGCTTCGCCCAGGATCTCGAGTGGGACAGCCTCACCGTCCTCGATTTCGTCGCCGAGGTCGAGGATTCCTATGATGTTCTCATTTCGATGAACATGCAGGCCGAGATCGAGACCGTCGGCCAGCTCGTGGCGGCGCTCGAGAAATTGACGAACGCCTGAGGTGATCGACCTGTTTTCCAAATTCGACGAGGTCATCGCTATGCGCGAGGGCCTGCTTGCCACCGGTATCACCGACCCCTTCGGGCTGGTCATGGAGGAGGTCGAGAGCCCGACCGTCGCAATCTGCAACGGCCAGCGCACGATCCTGCTGGGCACCTACAATTATATGGGCATGACCTTCGACCCAGACGTTATCGCGGCGGGCAAGAAGGCGCTCGACGAATTTGGTTCGGGCACCACAGGCAGCCGCGTTCTCAACGGGACCTATGCCGGGCACCGCGCGGTCGAGGAGGCGCTCAAGGAATTTTACGGCACCGACCACGCGATGGTCTTCTCGACCGGTTACCTCGCCAATCTCGGGATCATCTCGACGATCGCGGGCAAGGACGACTACATCTTCCTCGACATCGACAGCCACGCCTCGATTTACGACGGCTGCAAGATGGGCGACGCGCAGATCGTGCCGTTCCGCCACAATGATCTCGACGCGCTCGAAAAAAGGCTCAGGCGCGCTCCCGAAGGCGCCGGCAAGCTGGTCATCCTCGAGGGCGTTTATTCGATGCTCGGC
>JANNDN010000059.1:0-4196 GCA_031387795.1 Sphingomonas sp. | reverse complement strand
AGGTCCGGCCAACGGGTCCGCTCGACCCGCTCAACCAGGCCAAGAACCGCCACTCCAAGGCCGAAGCCGGGATCAAGGGTTAGCGTCTGCCCAACCTGACTGGAGCGCCACGGACATCGGTTCGCCGCGATTATGCGGATTCAGGCTTGTAAAAACCGCTTTGAATGAACAGCTTGCTGGGTCGGGGGCTCTCTTGGGCTAGGAAACCTGTGTCATGCGTAACATTCTCAAACTTCTGACCCTCTCGGCCGCGGCTGTGTCGGTTGCCGGCTGCGCTTATGGCGGCATGGGTTCGGGCTATGGCTCGCCCTACGGTTATAATGACTACGGCTACGGCTCGCCTTACGGCTACGGCGGCTATGGCGGTTCGGGAGTCAGCGTCAGCGTCGGCTACAATTCCGGATCGCCTTATGGCTACGGCTACGGGGGTTACGGCTCGCCCTATGGCTACGGCTACGGGTCGCCCTACGGCGGCTCTTACGGCTCGCCTTATTACGGCTGGTACAATAATTGCTATTATCCGGGCAGCGGCAATTACGTTTACGATGCGTACCGCCAGCCCCGGCTGTTGACGAGCGCGGAGCGCGTTTACTGGACCGACCGCAAGCGCGCCTTCAGCTCCGCGGCTGTCAAGCAAGGCCAGCGCGCGCCGCGGGTCGAAACCAACTGGAGCGGCTTTCAACGCGACCGCGTTCAGAGCCGCACCGCCAGCTCGATCGGCCAAACCCGCCCGGCAGTCGCCCAGAAGCGCGACGTTCAGCGCCAGGCGCGGACCGAGCGGGTCAAGGAGCGGACCGAGCGCGTCCGCGACCGCCGCGACCGTCGCAACCGCGATTCGGACTGAACCTAGGTGGCGGCGGCTTCGGGTCGCCGCCGCATCAGGACGATCGAGGTAAAGGTCATCACCGGCTCGCCGTGCTGGTTGGTGACGGTCGTCGCGCTGCGGAACGATCCGATCTCGGGTTTCGAGCGCGATGGGGTCTTTTCTATGATTTTGCCGCTGACCGTTAAGGTGTCACCGGGATAGACCGGCTTGCGCCAGCGCAGATCGTCGATCCCGGGCGAGCCGAGACCGGCTTGCTTCTCACCGACAACCGCACGAGCGATAACCGCCATGGTCATGGCCGCGGTATGCCACCCCGACGCTGCAATCCGTCCGAAATGAGTCTGGGCCGCTGCTTCGTCGCTCAGGTGGAACGGCTGAGGGTCGTACTTTGAGGCAAACTCGATGACTTCCTCTCGGGTCACCTGATAGGTCCCAAATTCGCGTTCGGCACCGACGATCAAATCTTCAAAATAGATCATTGCTGCTGTTTAGCCGCCCTCGGTGCTTGGCGCGAGAGGGTCGGTCGCGCTAGGCGTCGAGGGTGAGCAGCATCGCGCCCGCCT
Source organism: Sphingomonas sp. (assembly GCA_031387795.1). GTDB lineage: Bacteria > Pseudomonadota > Alphaproteobacteria > Sphingomonadales > Sphingomonadaceae > Sphingomicrobium. Next base: position 2,807 of record JANNDN010000059.1, on the reverse strand, counting down.
TCCGGTATCCGCCTCAACTTCTCGAGGCCGCGGCGGCGCTGCACGCGAACCGCCTCGACGTCGCCGAGCGGCTCCTCAAGTCCTACCTCAAGGACGACCCGTTCGACGTTCGCGCGATCCGCATGCTGGCCGAGCTCGCGGCCCGGTTGGGGCGGCTCAAGGATTCGGAAGTCCTGCTCCGGCGGGCGGTCGAAATCGATCCGAATTTCCTCGCCGCGCAGACGAATTTGGCGATGGTGCTGGGGCGGCTCGGCCGTCCGGCCGAGGCGCTCGAGATAATCGACGTCATTTTCGCGGCTGACCCCGATCGGCTTGGTAATCTCAACCTCAAGGCCGCGACCCTGGGCCGGCTCGGTGACTTTGAAGAGGCGCTGGAACTCTACACTCAGGTGCTCGAGCGCGCGCCGAACCAGCCGCGCGTGCTGCTGACCTACGGGCACATGTTGAAGACGGTCGGTAAAACGCCGGAATCGATCGCGGCCTACCGCAAGGCGATCGCGCTCAACCCGGCGCTCGGCGATGCCTGGTGGAGCCTGGCCAACCTCAAGACGGTGCGGTTCACCGACGACGATATCGCCGCGATGGAGACCACCCTCAAACGCGACGATCTCAAGGATGACGACCGGTTCCACGTCGACTTCGCGTTGGGCAAGGCGTTCCACGATTTCGGGCGGAGCGCCGAAGCGTTCGACCATTATGCCAAGGGCAATGCGCTGCGGCGCAAATATCATCCCTATCGAGTTGGAAAACTGACGCGCGTGGTCGATCGGATCATCAGGCTTTTCGACGAGTCATTGCTCGCCCGCCCCGGCGGCGATCCCGCCGGCGATCCGATCTTCGTGGTCGGAATGCCCCGCGCGGGATCGACTTTGGTCGAGCAGATCCTGTCGTCGCACAGCCTGGTCGAGGGGACTTCGGAGCTTCCCGACATTCCCGCGATCGCGTCGGCGATCGGCGATTACCCGGCGGACACCGTCGGACTCTCGCCCGAAGCTCGGCGCAACGCCGCGCAGGAATATCTGCGGCGGAGCGCGGTGCAGCGGCGGACCGAGCGCCCGTTCTTCGTCGACAAGCTGCCGAACAACTGGGTCTTCGCGCCGTTCATCCATTTCATCCTGCCCAATGCGAAGATCGTCGACGCGCGCCGCCATCCCTTATCGTGCTGCTTCGCGAACTTTCGCCAGCATTTCGCGCGCGGTCAGGACTTCACTTACGACCTCACCGATCTCGGCCGCTATTATGCGAGCTACGTGAAGCTGATGGCGCACATCGACCGCGTCATGCCGGGCCGCGTTCACCGCGTCATTTATGAGCGGATGGTCGATGACACCGAGGCGGAAATCAGGGCATTGCTCGAATATTGCGGTCTCGATTTCGAACCGCAGGTGCTCGAATTTTACAAGACCGAGCGAGCCGTGCGTACACCCAGCGCGGAACAGGTGCGACAACCGATTTATCGATCTTCAACCGAAGAATGGCAGCCGTACGAGCCATTCCTCGGCCCGCTCAAAGCAGCGCTCGGCCCGGTTCTCGAAGCCTATCCCGACGCCCCCGCGACCTGAAAGCAACGCCTCGACACAAATGCGTGTCATGCAGACCGTGGCGATTGACAAGGTGGTCAACAGCACGGTGTAACGGTCGTGTAACGTTTTTGAAATTGGGGGATTTCGATGGCCTTCCGGAACCTGAGCGCGCTGACCTTCGGTTTGCTTGCGTCGACTGCCATGGCCGCGACGGCCCAGGCCCAGGACGCAACACCGCCAACCGAGACGACGCAGTCTCCTGCGCCGGGCACGAACGCCACCGATGTCACCGGCGAAACGCCGCAGCAATCGGTCGCCCAAGACGGGGAGGGTGTGGACCAGACCGAGATCATTATCACCGCCACCAAGCGGGAAGAGAATCTGCAGAACGTCCCGATCAGCGTTCAGGCCATCGGCACCCGCCGCCTCGACCAGCTCAACATCTCCAACTTCGAAGATTATACGAAGCAGCTGCCGTCGGTCAGTTTCGACACCTCGCAGCCAGGATCGACCACCGTCTATGTCCGCGGCGTGGCGACGGGCAGCGACGGCAACCACACCGGTTCCTTGCCCTCGGTCGGCTTCTACCTCGACGAGCAGCCGGTGACGACGATCGGCGGAACGCTCGACATCCACATCTACGACATCGCCCGGATCGAAAGCCTCGCCGGCCCGCAGGGCACGCTCTACGGCGCCTCGAGCGAGGCGGGCACGATCCGGATCATCACCAACAAGCCGGAACTCGGGGTCACTTCGGGGCGCATCGACGGAGAATTGAACAGGGTCACTCACGGCGGCGTCGGCGGCAGCCTCGAGGGCATGATCAACCTTCCGATCGGCCCGCAGATGGCCTTCCGCGCCAGCGCCTTTTATCAGCGCGACGCCGGCTATATCGACAACATCTTCGGCGAGCGGACCTATTGCGGCACTGCGGTCCGCGATGAGGACGATGAGATTATCGGTTGCATCCGCAACGGCTTCCATCGCGACAATAGCGCGTTCGTGAAGAAGAATTTCAACACCCAGAAAATCTGGGGCGGCCGCGCGGCGCTGAAGATCGACCTCGACGACAATTGGACGATCACGCCGACGATCATGCACCAGAACAATCATGCCGAGGGCGTGTTCTTCGAGGACTTCCCCTTGGGCGACCTTGAAACGCAGCGTTTCCGCAAGGAACCCACCCGCGACAAGTTCACCCAAGTCGCGCTGACGATCGAGGGCAAGATCGGCAATTTCGATCTGACCTATGCCGGCGCCTACATGCATCGGCCGACGTCAGGG
>JANNDN010000035.1:0-1526 GCA_031387795.1 Sphingomonas sp. | reverse complement strand
CTGAAGGGGAGAGGGGGAAAGAGGGCTTCAAGCTCGACTACGCCCCCCCCAACCGCATCACCTTCTCCGAAAAATTCGCTTGTCCCGTCTCGGGCTTCACCATCGCCGAGATCGAGCCGCGATTGTTCTCCTTCAACGCCCCGCAAGGCGCCTGCCCCGCCTGCGACGGTCTCGGCATGAAGATGATCTTCGACGCCGACCTCGTCGTCCCCAACCACGCGCTCTCGATCAAGAAAGGCGCGGTGGTCCCCTGGGCCAAGTCGCAGCCGCCATCGCCTTATTACATGCAGGTCCTGTCCAGCCTCGCCCGCGCCTATGATTTCGACCTCGACACCCCGTGGGGCGAGCTGCCCGAGGAGGCGCAGAGCGTCATCCTCCACGGCACCCGCGGCCGCGCGGTCACGCTCCGCTTCATCGACGGCCGCAAGTCCTATGAGGTCAAAAAACCGTTTGAGGGCGTCATCGGCAATTTGAACCGCCGCATGGCCCAGACCGAAAGCGCCTGGGTCCGCGAGGAGCTCGAGCGCTACCAATCGTCGCGGCCGTGCGAGACCTGCCACGGCGCCCGCCTCCGCCCCGAGCCGCTCAGCGTCAAGATCGCGGGCGAGGACATTTCGCTGTCGACTCGCCGCAGCGTCGCCGACGCCTTCGACTGGTTCGGCAAGCTCGAGGCCAAGCTCGGCCCGCAACAGCGCGAGATCGCCCGCGCCATCTTGAAGGAAATCAACGAGCGCCTCGGTTTCTTGCACAATGTCGGGCTCGATTATCTCAACCTCGACCGCACCAGCGGCACGCTCTCGGGCGGCGAGAGCCAGCGCATCCGCCTCGCCAGCCAAATCGGCAGCGGCCTCTCGGGCGTCCTCTACGTCCTCGACGAGCCCTCGATCGGCCTCCACCAGAAGGACAACGACCGCCTCCTCGAAACCCTCCAGCGATTGAAATCGCTCGGCAACACCGTGCTCGTCGTCGAGCATGACGAGGACTCGATCCGCCACGCCGACCACATCATCGACATGGGCCCCGGCGCGGGCGTCCACGGCGGCGAGGTGGTGTTCGCGGGCACGCTGAAACAGCTCCTCAAGGCCAAGGGCTCGCTCACCGCGGACTATCTCTCCGGCCGCCGCCAGATCCCGGTCTTCGCGAAGCGCTCGCCAAAGGCGGATGCCGGTCAACGAAGACGTGGCAGCGGCAAGTCCGTCACCGTCCACGGCGCCCGCGCCAACAACCTCGCCAACGTCACCGTCGATTTCCCGCTCGGCACCTTCACCTGCGTCACCGGCGTCAGCGGTTCGGGCAAGTCGAGCCTGACCATCGACACGCTTTAGGCCGCCGCGGCCCGCTCCTTGAACGGCGCGCGCATCCTCGCCGGCGCGCACGACCGCATCTCGGGACTCCAGCATCTCGACAAGGTCATCGACATCGACCAGTCGCCGATCGGTCGGACGCCCCGCTCAAATCCGGCGACCTACACCGGCGTCTTCGACCACATCCGCAAGCTCTTCGCGCTGACGAACGAGTCGAAGGTG
>JANNDN010000007.1:0-1535 GCA_031387795.1 Sphingomonas sp. | reverse complement strand
GTCATCATTGCGCATGTGTTTACCGGCGACGAGCGCATGACCCCGCGAAAAGTCGCCGGTGTGGCGCTCGGCTTCGGCGGAGTCGCGGTCATGATCGGGCCGAGCCTGTTCGCGACAATCGGCGCCAATGCCGTGGCGCAGTTCGCCTGCATCCTCGCCTCGCTGAGCTATGCGCTCGCCGCGGTATGGGCCCGACGTTTCAAGCCGCTCGGCCTGTCGCCACTGTCGGTCACGACTGGCCAGTTGACCGCTGGCGCGGCGATGATGCTGCCGGCGATGCTGCTGGTGGATCAGCCGTGGACCAAATCCTTGCCGCCGCTCGAAGCCTGGGGGGCGATCGTGGCGCTCGCTCTATTCTGTACCGCCTTTGGCTATGTGCTCTATTTCCGGCTGATCGATTCGGCCGGGGCCACCAATGCTTTGCTGGTGACCCTGCTGGTGCCGCCAATCGCGATTCTGCTCGGCGCATTGCTGCTCGGCGAGTCGCTTGCGCCACAGGATTTTCTTGGCCTGGCGCTGATTGCGCTCGGCCTTGCGGCGATCGACGGGCGGGCGCTCACTTTCCTCCGGTTGCGCCCTCGTCCAGCAGCTTGAGCGCTTCGCCGCTTTCCCAGTCGAGATCGCCGACATAGCGCCACACTTCGCGCCCGTGGGCGTCATAGAGCACCGAAGTCGGCAGCACCTGCGCGTCGAGCGCGGCAGACAGCGCCATGCCGGGGTCGTGATAGGCAGCGAGATACTTCGCTCCGGCCTTGTCGAGGAAAGCGCGAACCGACGCCGGCGGTCCCCTGTCCTGGCTCACCGCCATCACCGTGAGGTCGGCGTCGACCCGGTGGCTCCGGGCCAAAGCGTCGAGGGTCGGCAATTCCTTGACGCACGGCGCGCACCACGTCGCCCATAGATTGACGAGCACCGGCGTACCTTCGAAATCGGCGAGCCTGACCTCGCCGCCATCGGGGCCGGCGAAGGCGGTCTCGGGCGCCTTGCGACCGACGCGGCTGCGGTCGACACCGTGGACTGCGACACCCGGCGCCTCGACCCCGGCATTGGCCGCGTCGCCCGCCGGCGCCTGACGCCCACAGGCGGCAAGCATCCCGAGAGTCGAAAAAAGCAGGACCCAGCGCATGGTGGCGGCATAGGAAGACGGTGCGGGCACGGCAAGGCCAAGCTGGCAAGTCGCTCCACGAAGCGCTAGCGGTGCTCGCCATGGCGGCCCGTTTCCTGACCCTTGTTGCGATCGCCGCGCTTGCCGGCTGCGGGCGAGTCGCCAAACTCGAGCCCGCGCCCGGCCACACGCTTCCGGTCAAGCCGCTGATGGCGCGGACCACGCCCGATGCCCAGCGATTGCTGACTCCGCCGCCTTATGCCCGCCCCGACCGCGTCGACGAGCTGGTTAAGAAGTCGGAGCCGCGCGAGTCCGATCCGTTCGATCTTCCGCCGCCGGTCGGCGGAGCCGCTCCGCCCGCACCCGCCGGAACCGATCCCGAACCTCAAGACGATTCGACCGGCCCTTCCGACCCCGGGAGCCGGAGCCA
>JANNDN010000372.1:0-3354 GCA_031387795.1 Sphingomonas sp. | reverse complement strand
CGACGACGCAGGTCTTGCCGCAAGTCGCCGCGGGCAAGTTGAAGTTGCGCGCGGTCTTGCGGAACATGAGGTTGCCCGCCTCGTCCGCCTTCCAGCCCTTGATGATCGACAAATCGGCGCGAATTCCGCGCTCAAGGATATAGTCCTCGCCGTCGAACTCCTTAACCTCCTTGTTATGCGCCACCTGGGTCCCGACGCCGGTCTTGGTGTAGAAGCCCGGAATGCCCGCTCCGCCCGCGCGCATCCGCTCGGCGAGCGTCCCCTGGGGACAGAATTCGACCTCCAGCTCATCCGCCAGATATTGCCGCTCGAACTCCTTATTCTCGCCGACGTAGGAGGAAATCATCTTCGTCACCTGCCGCGTGCGAAGCAGCTTGCCGAGCCCCTCATTGTCGATCCCGGCATTGTTCGAGGCGATGGTGAGGTCCTTGACCCCGCTGGCGACGATCGCGTCGATCAGCCGCTCGGGGATCCCGCACAACCCGAAACCGCCCGCGGCGATGGTCATTCCATCGCGCAGCAATCCGTCGAGCGCGGCGTCGGCATTGGCATAGATTTTCTGCATCGAACTTCTTCCCTGTCAGGCCGGAGCGAATTCCGCGGGCTCGAGCCCTTCCTGGTCGATCGCCCGCGCGAACGCCGGGCGCGCGATTGCCCGTGCCACCAAGTCGCACATATTGGGATAGCGGCCGATGTCGAGACCGATCCTTCGGCCCCAGCGCAGGAACGTCGCGACATAGGAGTCGGCGGCGGTGAAACGGTCGCCCGCGATCCAGCCCGCGCCGCACAACTCCTCGATCTCCGCGAAGTCGCGTTCCACCGCCGAGCGGCCGCCGCTCTCGATAGCCGGCCATGCCGCTTCGTCCGCGGTGAAGCGCTCGGCGCGCCAAATCCCGGCGAAACCGATGTGGACCGTGCTCGCGAACCAACCGAGCAGCTCGTTGCAGCGCGCCGTCTCGAGCGGATCGCCGCGCGGCACCGAGCCATCCGCGCCGAAACGGTCGGCGAGATAATTGAGGATCGCGACATTTTCCGTGATCACTCGCCCCTCAACCCGGAGCGCCGGCACGCGGGCGTGCGGATTAACGGCCAGAAAGTCCGCCGTGCGGTGCTCCCCATCGGCCAGCATCACCCGCACGAGGTCATAGTCGGCCCCCGCCTCTTCGAGCGCGACATGGGGGACAAGCGAGCAAGCGCCTGGCGAATAGAATAGTTCGATCGTCATTCGGCGGGCAGCGGGGTGCCTTCCTGGTCGGGAAGCAGTGGATCGACGCCGCTCACGGTCACCGGCTTCGCCGGGGCCACGGTCGGGTTGTCGATATAGCCCTTGGGATCGTGACTGACCGTCATCACCGCCGGCTGGGCGCCGCCCCCGCCGATCGTCACGCCAAGGACCGACCAGCCGTCGGGTCCCGAATCCAGCTTATAGACCGGAAGCTGCGCGGGTCCGATCTTGTCGGCGATGACCCATCCCTGGTCCTGCTGGTCGAGGACGTAGAGCGTGCACCCTCCGCTTCCGCACAAAGCAGGATCGAGGACATAGGCCAAAGCCTCGGGCGAGCCGTCGCGGTCGAGGTCTGTCTTGGCCACGATCCAGCGCGCATCCTTGCTCAAGCCGCCATCGGGAGCGGCATCCTTGCGCAACACGTTGGCGATCGCCGAATCGTCCGACGCGGGCATGTCGCGGGTCTGGGCCGTGACGATTTTCGTGGCGGCCGGCGGATTGTCGACGTCGTTGCGCAGGATCTTGGTGTCGGCATCCTCAACCTTGGCGCAACCGCCGATCGCGGTGGCAAGCAGCGCGGCCGCCACCAGCATGGCGTGTTGCGGGGCGCTCACCCTTTCAGCTTCGCGAGAACGCCCTGCAGCTGCATGGCGTTGGACATGTCGCCCTCGACCTTGAGCTTGCCCATCATGAAAGCGGTCATGCCGTCCAGCTGACCCGAGGCGAGCTGCTCCCAATCGTCCCAGGCGACGCGGATCGTGGTGTCGGCGGCGCCATCATCTTCGCTGACTCCTTCCGCGGCGCCGTCGAGCATAACCGGGCCCTGATCGCCGAAGTCGAGCTTGACCCGCTTGCCCGGGATCCACGCTTTGGCTTCGCGCATCTTTTCCACCAGCTCGCTCTTGGTCATTACCGCATCTCCTTTTTCGAGCTTCCGCCTAGCGGGGCGTTGATGCGCGTTCAAGGCAAGCGTAGAGGCACCCCCCATGGGCTATGAAACCGATCTCAAACTGTTCATCGATGGCGTGTGGAAGTCCGGCGAAGGCCGCGACACCCACAAAGTCGTCAATCCCGTCACCGCCGAGGGCATGGCCGAGGTGCCCTATGCCACCAAGGCCGACCTCGAGGAGGCATTGGCGGCGAGCGCCAGGGCGTGGCCCGAATGGCGATCGACCGATGTCGAGACCCGCTCGGGCATCCTCCACAAGGCCGCGGCGCTCTTGCGCGAGCGCGCCGAGCTGATCGGCCGGACGCTGACCCAGGAACAGGGCAAGGTCCTCGCCGAGGCCAAGGCCGAGGTCATGGGCAGCGCGCAATTGTTCGACTGGTACGCGGAGGAGATCAAGCGCGATTATGGCCGCACCCTCGTCCGTCCCGCGGGGCAGCTAAGCCGCGTGATCCGCCAGCCGGTCGGCCCGACCGCGACCTTCTCGCCGTGGAATTTCCCGATCTATCTACTGGCCAAGAAGGTCAGCGCCGCGCTCGCCGCGGGCTGTCCGGTGATCAGCCGCCCGCCACATGAAACGCCGGGCTCGACCACCGAGATGTTCCGCGCGCTCGCCGATGCCGGCATCCCCAATGGCGTCGCGCAACTGATTCACGGCGATTCGGGGCTGGTCTCGACCACGCTCATCGCTTCGCCGGTGATCCGCAAGGTCAGCTTCACTGGCTCAACCAACGTCGGCAAGCATCTGATGAAGCTGTGCGCCGATTCGATGACCCGCGTGACGATGGAACTGGGCGGGCACGCGCCGGTGCTGATCTTCGACGATTGCGACCTCGAAAAAACGCTCGACATGGTCGTCACGCAGAAGTTCAGGAACGCCGGCCAGGTGTGCGTCTCGCCGACCCGTTTCTACGTTCAGAGCGGCATTTACGAGGCCTTCGTCAAAGGCTTCGCGACGCGCACGCAAAAGGTGAAAACCGGCAACGGGCTCGAGGCGGACACCAAGATGGGACCGATGGCCAATGCGCGCCGCCCCGAAGCGGTCGAGAAACTGGTCGAAGATGCGCGCGCCAAGGGCGCCCGGGTCATGGCCGGGGGCAATCGCGGCAACCAGGGCTACTTCTTCCAACCGACCTTGCTCGCCGACGTGCCGAACGAGGCGGACATCATGAACGAGGAGCCG
>JANNDN010000366.1:0-1615 GCA_031387795.1 Sphingomonas sp. | reverse complement strand
CGAAGTCCTGATCCTCGACGACACCGCCGACCCGCCCAAGCCCGATGCGGTCTTCCCCAACAATTGGGTCAGCTTCCACGCCGACGGCACGATCATGCTCTACCCGATGACCACCGCCCCGCGCCGGTCCGAGCGTCGAAGTGAAGACGTCCAGGCGCTGATGGCGGCCAACAGCCTGCTGGTCAGTCGGGTCGTCGATCTGAGCGCGCTGGAGATCAGCGGACTCTTCCTCGAGGGCACCGGCAGCCTGATCCTCGACCGGCCGCTCGGCCGCGCCTTCGCCGCGCTCGGGCCGCGGACCAGCCCGGGGGCGCTGGAAGCATATTCCGAGACCGTGGGAGAGGAGGTCATCGCCTTCGAATGCGCCGACCGCTCGGGCCGGCCAATCTATCACACCAACGTCCTGCTGAGCCTTGGCGAGCGGTTCGCGATCGTCTGTTCCGAAGCGATTGTACCCGGAGACCGTGCGCGGGTGCTCGGCGCGATCGGCGACAGCGGCCGCGAAATCATCGAGGTCGACTTCGGCCAGATGGAGCGCTTCGCCTGCAATTTGCTCGAATTGCGCGGCGCCAGTGGACCCGTGATCGCTTTGTCGCGGACCGCAGTCGACAGCCTCAGACCTTCGCAACGCGCGATCCTCGAAGCGCATGGCAAATTGGTCGCGGCGGACATTCCGACGATCGAGCGGGTCGGCGGCGGGAGCGTCCGGTGCATGATCGCCGAGGTCCATCTCCCGCGCCGCAAACCCTAGCGCATCAGCAACGCTTCGAAGTCTCCTTGCCCCCCGAGCCGCGGGTAATTTCAATCTGATCCTGGCTCAACACCTTGAGGGTCGAGGCCGGTTGTTTCGACCCGTCGCCATAGTCCATCGTCAACTTGTCCCCGACGAGCGTCCATTTGGCATCGCCGATCGGGGTCGTCAGCGTCCCGTCCTTGCGGAATTCGAGCGTGTCCGAGCAATCCTCGGCCATCGCGCTCCACTTGCCGACCATATATTCGGCGGTTGGCGCCCCACCAACTTCGGCGGCCGCCGGCGTGACCACTGCCGCTTCGGGCGCCCCTTCGTTCGCCGCAACTTCATTGGCTGCATTGTTAGCGCTCTCGGCGCCACCCCCGCATGCCGTCAACATTGCGGCCGCGAGGGCCGCCAGTGCCGGTGCAATCGTTCTGCTCATCGCATTCCCCCTTTTGACTGAACGCAGAACAGGCCAATCGCTCGGCAATCCCGGATTCACCCGAGATTTTTGACAATTTCCTCGACCATTTTCTTGGCATCGGCGAGCAGCATCATGGTGTTGTCGCGGTAGAATAATTCATTGTCGACGCCGGCATAGCCGACCCCGCCCATCGAGCGCTTGATGAACAGGGTCGTCCGCGCTTTCTCGACGTCGAGCACCGGCATGCCATAGATCGGCGAGCTCTTGTCGGTCTTGGCGGCGGGATTGGTGACGTCGTTGGCGCCGATCACGAAAGCGACGTCGGCCTGCGCGAACTCGCTGTTGATGTCCTCCAATTCGAACACCTCGTCATAGGGCACGTTGGCCTCGGCCAAGAGCACGTTCATGTGGCCGGGCATACGGCCTGCAACGGGGTGGATGGCGTACTTCACCTCGAC
>JANNDN010000333.1:0-4121 GCA_031387795.1 Sphingomonas sp. | reverse complement strand
AGGCTCGAGTTCGGCGCGGACCATCCGCCCGACCGCCTCGACCCCCGGCAGATTATGCGATCCGCTGTTCTGATTGACCCATTTTTCGAGCATCGCGATGGTCCGCGCCTGCTCGGCATCGAGCAGCGCATGATTGCGACGGTCGATGCCGAGCAGGCGCGGACCGTCGCGATGCTCGAAAAATGGGTCAATCAGAACAGCGGATCGCATAATCTGCCGGGGGTCGAGGCGGTCGGGCGGATGGTCCGCGCCGAACTCGAGCCATTGGGCTTTGAGGTGCGCTGGATCCCGCTGCCCCAAACCGGCCGCGCCGGGCATCTGGTCGCCACGCACAAAGGCAGACCGGGGCGCAAGCGGTTGCTGCTGATTGGCCATCTCGACACGGTGTTCGAGCTGGATTCGCCGTTCCAGCGCTGGGATCGCAAGGGCGATCAGGGCCATGGCCCGGGCGCGGCGGACGACAAGGGCGGCGATGCGGTGATGATCGCGGCGCTGCGCGCGATGCACGCCGCGGGCACGCTCAGACAGGCCAATATCGAGGTCGTGCTGACCGGCGATGAGGAGGATTCGGGGACGCCGCTGGCGCTGGCTCGGGCCGATCTGGTGGCCGCCGGCAAGCGCGCCGATGCCGCGCTCGATTTCGAGGGACTGGCGCAGGACAAAGGCCTCGACATGGGCTCGATCGCGCGGCGCGGGGTGCTCGACTGGACGTTGAAAGTTAACGCCCGCAGCGCCCATTCGAGCGGGGTCTTCTCGGCCAGCTCGGGCTATGGCGCCAATTATGAGCTGGCGCGGATCATCGACGCGTTCCGGCGCGAGCTGATCGAGGACAAATTATCCTATAATGTCGGGCTGGTCGCCGGCGGCACCAGCGCCCGGCTCGACCAGGATGAAGTCCGCGCCGAGGTCACCGGCAAGACCAATATCATTGCCGCCCAAGCGGTCGCGCGCGGCGATTTGCGCGCGATTGCCCCAGACCAGCTCGACCGAGCGACGGCGAAGATGCGCGCGATCGTTGCCGCGTCGCTGCCCGGCGCCAAAGCCGAAATCAGTTTTGGCGACGGCGGCTATCCGCCAATGCCGCCGACCGCGGGCAACCGCGCGTTGCTCGCCGCGCTCAACAGCGTCAACCGCGACCTTGGCCTCGCCGAGATGGGCGAACTCGACCCGTTGAAGCGCGGCGCCGGCGACATCAGCTTCGTCGCCGCCGACGTTGACGGGCTGGTCGGGCTGGGCGCGTCGAGCAGCGGCGATCATACCGCCGATGAAACGGTCGACATCCCGAGCATCTTCAAGCAGGCCAAGCGCGCCGCAATCCTGATGAGCCGGCTGGCGAGCGAGAAACGGGACCAGCCGAAGCGGCGGTGATCGTCAACACGTTCGAGTTCGAGATTCCCTCGAAGCGCGCGTACGGGCGATTCAACGTCGGCGGAACCGCGCTCATCTCGGGCAACGTCACGCTCGACGCCGGCGTGTCACTGACCGTTGGGCGCAAATACGGCAACGAGACGTCGGGGCAGCTCGCGTTCAACCTCGGCTTCTGATCCGCCCCCGCCCCGCGCTTGACACGCGGCGGATATGCGGGCCTTTTCGATGACTGTCTGAGGGGGCATTTAACGGAGGGGATCATGAACCAGCCTGTCAATGGAAAGGCGCCGGCGCATCTGTGGATCGTCGGCTTGGTATCGTTGTTGTGGAACGGGTTCGGCGCGTACGATTATTTCATGACCCGATCGCGAGGTGCGGCGTACATTGAATCGATGATGCCGACGATCGATGCCGACGCCATGATGGCCTATGTCAATTCGTTTCCGATCTGGGCCAGCGTCGGTTGGGGCCTCGGAGTGTGGGGCGGACTCGCGGGTTCGATCCTGTTGCTGATGCGCCATCGCCTGGCGGTTCTCGCCTTCGGCCTTTCCCTGATCGGATCGATCCTCGGGATCGGTTATCAGTTGATGTATCCGGCCGACATCCCCGACATGCACCAGGGGTTCAATGCGGCGATGCCCTATGTGATCATTCTGATCGCGGCGCTGCTGTTCCTGTTCGCGCGCTCGATGCGGGCGAAGGGCGTGCTCCGCTAGGACAGTTCAACGCCGGCGGATAAACTCGCGGACATCAGCGCTCAAATTGCGCCGGTCTTCGTCGCGGACGTACATCATGTGGCCGGCGTTATAATAATGATAGTCGATCCGGCTCCGATCGAAGCCGAAGCGATTGAGACTATATTCCGCGCCGAAGAACGGCGTGGCGAAATCATAATAGCCCTGCGCGACGAACACGCGGAGCCCGCTGTTTTCACGCAAGGCAGTGCCGATGTAGGGCGCGACGGTGAAATAGATGTCGCTCTGACCGGGCGTCAGCGCCAATTCCCACGACAGGATAGCGTTCGAGATTGATTGGTATTCGCGGTCCGTCTTGAACCCCAATCCGTCGCGTTCCCAAGCGTTGACGGCAGCGGTGTAACCCGCGTCGATCCCGAAAAAGCTGGGATCATTGTCGGGCGCTTCGCCGCCGTTGTCGCGATCCTTCCCGGTATAACGGCTGTCGAGGCGGCCGATCGTCAGGCCGCGATCGCGCAGCAACTGCTTGTAGAAGCGATCGGGGGTGACGCGCAGGTTGACCTGATCGAGATAGGTCTCGGACAGGCCGGTATAATGCGCGAGTTCGCGGCGGATGCGGGCGTGTTCCTCGTCGCCCAGATCCTGACCCTTGAGCAGGGCTGCTGCATAGGGACCGATCGCCCAGCGCCGCGCTTCGTCGACGATTGCGCCAACCGAAGGCGCTTCCAGCTTGCCATGATAATGGGCCGCCGCCGCCATCGACGGCAGCGCCGTCATGTAGCTCAATTCGTTGTTCGGATCGCGCCCGGCGAAATCAAGGATCGTCGAAATGAGAATGATGCCGTTCAACGCCACGTCATTGTAAGTCGAATTCATCAGCTGGTTGGCAACCGCCGCGCTGCGCGTCGTGCCATAGCTCTCGCCGCCGAGATATTTGGGGCTGTTCCAGCGGCCGTTGTCGCCGAGCCAGCGGCGGATGACCTCGGCCACCGCCTTGGCATCTTGGGTGACCCCAAAATAATTCTTAGGCTCGGCCTTGGGCAGGAGCACCGAAAAACCGGTTCCCGGCGGATCGATGAAGACGATGTCGGTGACGTCGAGGATCGAATCGGGATTGTCGAGAATCGGATAGGGCGGCGCACCATCGTCGGTGGCGTTCGCGGGGATTGCGACCCGCTTCGGCCCGAACGCGCCCATCATCAGCCACACCGTGCCCGAGCCCGGACCGCCGTTGAACAGGAAGGTGACGGGGCGCCTGGGGTCGCGCGGCTGCCTGACGTAGGAGGTGGTGACGATCGCGGCCTCGTCGACGCCGTCCTTGTTCTTGAGCACGGTCTCGCCGATCACCGCCTCATAGGTCATGCGCTGGCCGCCGAAGATGCCGCTGTGGCGGGTGGTGCGAACTTGCGGGACGTAAGGAGGGGCCGGCGCCTCCTTAGCGGCCGCGGGCGCGGCGGGCGTGGCCGCCTTGTCCTGCGCCGCGGCAAGCTGCGGCACGCCCAGCGCCGCGACCGCGGCGAGCAGATGGAAGCGATTCATGGAGCCCTCCTGTTGAGGGCGAGGCTAGCCAGCGCCAGCGGGTCGGACAAGCGTGGTGGTCGACGGGCGGCTGGCGTTGGTCGAAGGAGGTTAAGCCGCGCGTTTCTGGACGGTCAATTCCAAACCCAAGGCATCAAGCACGCCCATTAGCGTCTCAAGTGTCGGATTGCCGTTCTCCGACAGCGCGCTGTACAGCGCCTGCCTCCCTACTTTTGCCTTTCGAGCGATTTCGCTCATGCCTTTGGACCGCGCAACATCACCAAGCGCGCTGGCGATATGCTTGGGGTCGTTCCCCTCCATCGCCGCTTCCAGATAATAGAGGATATCCTCCTCGGTCTGAAGATAAGTGGCGGGGTCAAACTGCCTTGTCCTTACCACTGCGTTCAATCTCTTCCTTCATCCGCACCGCTTGCGCGATGTCAGCCTGCTGCGATTTCTTGTCGCCACCGCAGAGCAGGACAACAAGCTCCTTGCCACGCCGGAAGAAATAGATGCGATAACCGGGCCCGTAATCGATCC
>JANNDN010000329.1:0-4625 GCA_031387795.1 Sphingomonas sp. | reverse complement strand
CGCCCTTGTTCGGCTTCTGGCCCAAGCTGCTGGTGTTCATGGCGGCGGTCGACGCGGGCTATTATGTGCTCGCGGTCGCGGGCATCGTCGGCACCGTCGTGGGCGCTTATTACTATCTGAAGATCGTCAAGATCATGTATTTCGACGAGCCGGGCGAGGCCTACAAGCGGGTCCGCGAGCCGGTCGAGGCGGCGCTGATCACGCTCGCCGCGCTCGCCGTGTCGCCGCTCGGTTATCTCGCCATCGGACCGCTCGGAGCCTGGGCCAACCGCGCCGCGGAGTCGTTGTTCTGAGCCGAATCCGGATCGTCGAGCTGACCGGCTCAACCAATGCCGATCTGCTTGCCGATACCGCCGTGCGCGAGGGCGAGTGGCTGATCGCTCTGAGCCAGCACGAGGGCAAGGGCCGCCAGGGCCGGGCGTGGGAATCGCTTCGCGGCAATTTCGCGGGCTCGACCATCGTCTTGCTGCAGGGCGACGACCCCCCGGCGCAGACGCTGGCGCTGGCCGCTGGCTTGGCGACGATCGAGGCGCTCGACGTCGCCGCCCCCGGTCGCGCGGCAATGCTCAAATGGCCCAACGACGTGCTCCTCGACGGCGGCAAGCTGGCCGGCATCCTGCTCGAGCGCGCGGGCGAGCGGGTGGTGGTCGGAGTCGGCGTCAATCTCGCCGCCGCGCCGGCAATCGCGGGCAAGGCCACCATCGCCCTCGACGGAACGGTGTCGCCGCAGGCCTTCGCCCCTTTGCTCGCCGCGAGCTTCGCGAGAACGCTCGCGCTGTGGCGGTCGGAGCCTGCACCCGTGCTGGCCGATCGCTGGCTCGCTCGCGCTCATGCCGTGGGCTCGCGGCTCAAGGCGCATGTCGACTCGGAAACCCTTGTCGCGGGGCGCTTCGAAGGCCTTGCGGAAGATGGTGCGCTGTTGCTTCGGACCGACAATGGCGCGGTCCAGACCATCCGCGCGGGCGATGTCGACATTGTCTGATTGGCGCCAACTCACTGTCATCGCCCGGTCATGGAATTTCTGCTAGGAAGCGCCGAGTTATCGCGCGTCGAGACCGATCTTCGACGGAACCGCCATTCCGCGAGCGGCCCAACCACGACAACCAGCACCGGTCCTGCCGGCCGGCATCTGCATGCGGGAGAGCAATGTCATGCCCTTCATCACGACCACTGACGGCACGGAGATTTTCTACAAAGACTGGGGCCCCAGGGACGCGCAGCCGATCGTGTTTCATCACGGCTGGCCGCTCAGTGCCGACGATTGGGACAGCCAGTTGATGTTTTTCCTCGACAAAGGCTTCCGGGTCGTCGCCCATGACCGCCGCGGCCACGGTCGCTCGGGCCAGAGCGACGGCGGCAATGACATGGACACGTACGCGGCGGACGTTGATGCGCTGGTGACCGAGCTTAGCCTGACCAACGCGGTCCATATCGGTCATTCGACCGGCGGCGGCGAAGTCGCACGTTACGTCGCTCAGCACGGCAAGGGCAGGGTGGCCAAGGCAGTCCTGCTTGAGGCCATACCGCCGGTGATGGTGAAGAAAGAGTCGAACCCGGGCGGCACGCCGATCGAAGTGTTCGATGGCTATCGTGCCGGGCTCGCGGCCAACCGCGCCCAGCTCTACCTCGATGTCCCGACTGGGCCATTCTACGGCTTCAACCGGCCCGGGGCAAAAGTGTCCGAGGGGCTGATCCGAAGTTGGTGGCGCCAGGGCATGATGGGCAGCGTCAAGGCGGGCTATGAGTGCATCAAGGCCTTCTCGGAGACCGATTTCACCGAGGATTTGAAGGCGATCGACGTGCCGGTGCTGGTGATCCACAGCGAGGACGACCAGATCGTACCATATGCGGATTCGGGCCCGCTCGCCGCGAAGCTGCTCAGGAATGGCCAACTCAAAACCTACAAGGATTTGCCGCACGGGGCCCACAGCACGCACCCGGAAATAGTCAACGCCGATCTGCTCGCATTCATTCAGGGCGACAGCGACGGCTCGACCGAGGTGCGCGAGCAGCAGCAACTGGAATCACCTACGCCCGCCTGATGCTTCCCGATGTGGGGCGGATGTCCTAAGGCCCCCCGATGCTGCTCGCGATCGACGCCGGGAACACCAACATCGTCTTCGCGCTGGTCGAGGGTGAGGACATCCGCGCCCGCTGGCGGATCGCCAGCGACCCGCGCCGCACCGCCGATCAATATGCGGTGTGGCTGCACCAGTTGATCGAGCTTGAGGGCTTTGCGCGGGACGTCGTCACCAGCGTCATCATCGGCACCGTCGTCCCGCGCGCGCTCCACAATCTCGAAGTGCTCAGCCAGAAATATTTCGGGGTCGCGCCGCTAATCGCGGGGCAGGGGACGGCAGCATGGCCGATCCGCCTCGACGTCGACGAGCCGCATAATGTCGGCGCCGACCGCGCATTGAACGCCATCGCCGCCCACGCAAAATATCAGGGCGAGCTGATCGTCATCGACTTCGGCACCGCGACGACCTTTGACCAGGTCGGAGCTGATGGCTCGTACAAGGGCGGGATCATCGCGCCGGGCATCAACCTCTCGCTCGACGCTCTGGTCAGCGCCGCGGCCAAGCTGCCGCGGATCGCGATCGAGGCGCCGGCGACGACCTCGGTCATCGGCCGCACGACCGCGGACCAGATGCTGATCGGCATTTACTGGGGCTATGTCGCGATGATCGAGGGGCTGGTCGAGCGGATGAAGCGGGAGATCGGCGCTCCGGTCACGATCATCGCCACCGGGGGGCTCGCGACCCTGTTCGACGAGCACACCGAGGCGTTCGACGCGATCGAACCCGACCTCACCATTCAGGGGCTGACCCGGCTCGCCGCGCACGCGTCGTCAAGCGCATCATGATCGTTCCCGGCGAAGAACTGCTGTTCCTCGCGCTCGGCGGGTCGGGCGAGATCGGCATGAACGTCAACCTCTACGGCTGCCGCGGCCAGTGGCTGATGGTCGACCTAGGGCTGACCTTTGCCGGTCCCGATTTCCCCGGCATCGACCTCATCTTGCCAGACCTAGACTTCATCGATCGCCAGCCCGAGCGGCTCGCGGGCATCGTCCTTACCCATGGCCATGAGGATCATATCGGCGCGCTCCCGTACATGGCCGAGGACCTCAAGAGCCCGCTTTACGCGACCCCGTTCACCGCGGGTCTGATTGCCGGCAAGCTCGAGGAGGAGGGTCTGACCGGGATCGTCGAGCTCAACATCGTCGAGCGCGGTGGGACGATCGAACTCGGGCCGTTCAAGATCACCTTTGTCGCGCTGTCGCATTCGATTCCCGAGGGCAACGGGCTGCTCATCGAGACGCCGTTCGGCAAGATTTTCCATACCGGCGACTGGAAGATCGACGACACGCCGGTGCTCGGCGAATCGCCGAGCGACGCGACGATGAGCGCGATCGGCGACCAGGGCGTGCTCGCTCTGGTGTGCGATTCTACCAACGTCTTTCAGGACCAGGCCTCGGGGTCGGAAGAAGGGGTCCACGCCGGGCTCCGCGCCCAGGCCGAGGCGGCGCGCGGACGGGTTCTCGTCACGACCTTCGCCTCGAATGCGGCGCGGTTGCAGACGATCGGTCGGGTGGCGGTCGAAACCGGGCGCAAGGTGTGCATCGCGGGGCGCAGCCTTGAGCGGATACTAAGGGTGTCGCGGGCGACCGGCTATCTGCTCGATTTCCCGCCGACGATTTCGTTCAACGAGGCGATGCGGCTGCCGCGGTCGGAGGTGCTCGTGATCGCCACCGGCGGTCAGGGCGAGCCGCGCGCGGCGTTGGGCCGGATTGCCTCGGGCAACCACGAACTCAAGCTCGGCGAGGACGACACCGTCATCTTCTCCTCGCGCGTGATCCCCGGCAACGAGGTCTCGATCGGCCGGATCAAGAACCAGCTGAGCGAACTCGGGGTCCGCCTGATCACCGAGAAGCAGAGCCATGTGCACGTCTCCGGCCATCCCGGGCGGCCCGAGCTGGTGCAGATGTACAAATGGGTCCGGCCCGAGATCGTCGTGCCGGTTCACGGCGAGGCCCGGCACATGGCCGAGCACAAGCGGCTGGCGATCGCGAGCGGCGTTCCCAAAGCGGTCTATCAGACCAACGGCCAGGTCGTCCGCCTCGCCCCCGACGGCCCCAAAAAACTCGACCGGGTGCTGACCGGCCAGTTCGTTCTCGATGGCGATATCATCCTTCCCGCGGGCGGGGCGACGATCAACGAGCGCCGCAAGATCGGCTTTGGCGGGCTGATCGCGGTGACCGTGCCGATTGCTCGCAACGGCGACCTCGCGGCTCAGCCCTTGGTCCGCACCTTTGGTGTTCCGGTCGAGGAAGATCGCGAGGACTTCATCGCCGACGCCACCGACGCCGCGGCCAAGGCCTTTTCACCCGGCCAGGCCGAGGACAAGGCGCGCGAGGCGGTGCGCCTGGCGGTGCGCCGCTGCGCGACCTTGTGGACGGGCAAGAAGCCGGTGGTGGACGTGAGCCTGCTCCGGATCGGCTGATGCTTCTGTCGTCGATCATCGCCATTTACGTGCTGTTCTTCGCCGCAAGCAGCTTCATCCTGCTGCCGTTCGGGGTGCGGACCGACGAGGAAGCGGGCACCCCGCGGGTGCCTGGCCAGGCC
>JANNDN010000317.1:0-2231 GCA_031387795.1 Sphingomonas sp. | reverse complement strand
TGCCGAAAAACCCGTCGATCGCCTCACCCACGTCCTCGTCGAAGAATTGCGGCAGCCACCCGCCGTGCGCAAAGCCCCCGGTCGGATCCTCGGTGGGCCCGCCGGGCGCCTGCATCACGCCGTCGAGCGAGACGAACACGCTGCCGCGGATCTTACGCATCCGCGGTCTCGCCCGCGACCGCCGCCTCGATCTTCGCGACGTCGATCTTCTGCATCGTCATCATCGCGGCGAAGTCCCGTTTGGCAACCACCGGATCGGGGTTCATATTGCCTTTCAGAAGGACGCGCGGGGTGATCTGCCAGGAGAATCCCCAGCGGTCCTTGCACCAGCCGCATTCGCTCGGGGCTCCGCCGTTCTCGACGATCGCATTCCAATAGCGGTCGGTCTCAGCCTGGTCCTCGGTGACGACCATGAAACTGATCGCTTCATTGGGTTTGAACAGGTCGCCGCCGTTCAAGCCGACGAAGGCGCGGCCGAGGACGGTGAATTCAACCGTGAGTTCGTCGCCTTCCTCGCCCGAAGGGAAGTCGCCCGGTGCCCGCATTGAATCGCCGACGCGGCTGTCGGGGAAGGTCGCGGCATAAAATTCGGCGGCCTTGCGCGCTTGGCCTTTGTCGAACCACAGGCAGGTGGTGAGTTTGTCTGACATTACAAATACTCCTGTTACTTGCGCGGGCCGACGAGGCCGAACAGCGCGCCCTGCGGATCGATTGCGGCGACCGCAAATTCCCCGCCCGGAATGTCCATCGGATCGTAGAGCAATTGCCCGCCGCCGTCGGTGATCGCCTTGGCCCCGCGGTCAATATCATCGACCCCGATATAATAGACCCACGCGCTCATCGGGCTTTGCGCCGGCTTGCGCATGATCGCGCCGATCCCGACGCCATTGGCCTGGACGAACTTGTAATCGCCCATTTCGCCCATCGGCATGCCGCCTTCCTGGGTCCAGCCGAAATGGCGCGCGAAGAAAGCGATCGCCCCGTCCTGGTCGGTGGTCGACAATTCGTTCCAGCGGAAATGCTCCTCCTTCATCGGATCGAAGACGTCGCTGACCGCATCCGGCTGCCCCGCGGGCGGGGTCGGCTTCATGATGTAGAAGGGCACGCCCACCGGATCGGTGACCATCGCCACCCGGCCCACTTGCGGAATGTCGAAGGCCGGCATGACCACCGCGCCGCCATCCGAAGTGATTGCCGCAACGCTCGAATCGACGTCGTCGACATTGATATAACCGAGCCACATCGGGCGCGCGCCATGCGCCTTCATTTCGTCGGTCAGTGGGAGGATTCCGCCCGCCATTTTACCGTCGTAGCGGCCGATCATGCGATAGCCGTTGGGGAAGTCGGATTTTTCCGCGACCGTCCAGCCGACGACGGCGTCATAGAAAGCCTTGGCTTTGTCCACGTCGGAAGTGACGAGTTCGTACCAGACGAAGTTGCCGGTGGGGTTGGTCATGGCGATTAGCCCTCCGCCGAATCGAGGATCGGCTTGAAGCCGCCCCAGAACATGCGCTTGCCGTCGAACGGCATGGGGTCGTTGGGGGCCGGGTCGTTCTCCATCATCGACTTCCACGCCGCGTCGCGAGTTTTCTTGTCGGGCCATTCGATGAACGAGAAGACGACCGTTTCGCCGTCTTCCGCCTTCACCGCGCGATAGTAATCCGTCACCTTGCCTTTGTGGACGTCGTCGCCGACCGCTTCGACCACGCGCTTGGCACCCTGTGCGCGGAAGACCTTGGCCATTTTTGCGGCCAGCGCCCGATAGTCGTCGAGCTTTGCTTCGGGAACCGGGACCACGAAACCGTCGGTGTAGCCGCCGGTCTCGCCGCCTTCGTCGATGATCGAGCTGAACCCGCCCATGATCATGCGCTTGCCGTCGAACGGCATCGACTCGCCCATTGCCTGCATCCGAGGGTCGGCCATCATCCGTTCGTTGGCCCGATCGCGGGTCGCCTTGTCGGGATATTCGAACCAGCTGAAGACGACCGTCTCGTCATCCTTCGCCTGGACTGCACCCTGGAAGTCGGTGAGCTTGCCCCGGGGCACGTCGTCGCCCCAATTCTCCATCATCCGCGTGGCGCCGAATTCCTTGAACATCGGCGCCGCCTCCGCCGCGTGCTGGCGATATTCTTCCTTTTTGGCGGTCGGCACCGCGACCACGAAGCCTTCGAAATAGGTCATTGGATTGCTCCTTCCATTTGGGCCTGTCCGGCCGTCATTTTCTCGAGCCA
>JANNDN010000224.1:0-4565 GCA_031387795.1 Sphingomonas sp. | reverse complement strand
CCGGCGATGGCGCGGGCAACCGCGCGCGGGTCGAAGGGCCTCAAGTCGCCGGCCTGCTCGCCGACGCCGATGGCGTGGATCGGAAGCCCGAACCTTTCGGCCGCGGCGACCAGCACCCCGCCGCGCGCGGTGCCGTCGAGCTTGGTCATGATGAGGCCGGTCACGCCCGCGCTCTCGCGGAACACCTCGACTTGGGCAAGGGCATTTTGTCCCGTAGTGGCGTCGAGGACGAGGAGGACGTCGTGCGGCGCTTCGGGATTGAGGCGCCCGAGGACGCGGCGGATCTTGGTCAATTCGTCCATCAGGTGGCTCTTGTTGTGGAGCCGGCCGGCGGTGTCGACGATCAGCACATCCTCGCCGCTCGCGGTCGCCTGGCGGACTCCGTCGAACACGATCCCCGCCGCGTCGCCGCCTTCCTTGCCTGAGATGACGGATGCGCCGATGCGGTCGCCCCAGATCTGGAGCTGCTCGATCGCGGCGGCGCGGAAGGTGTCGCCGGCGGCCAGCAGCACGCCGTAATCCTGCTCCTTGAGCCAATGAGCGAGCTTGCCGATGGTGGTGGTCTTGCCCGATCCGTTGACGCCGATGACGAGGATGACGTGGGGGCGCGGAAAGCCGGTGATCTCGAGCGGCTTGGCGACCGGCGCGAGGATCGCCTCGATCTCCTCGGCGAGAATGGTGCGCAGGCCGCGCTCGTCGAGTTGTTCGAAGCGGCGCGCCGCGATCGCCTCGCGGATCCGCTTCGACGCCTCGGGGCCGAGGTCGGAAGCGATTAGCGCTTCCTCGATATCGTCGAGCGTCGCGGTGTCGAGCGCGGCCTTGCTGGTCAGCCCAGTCAGATTTTCGGCGAGATTGTCGGCGGTCTTGGTGAAGCCCTGGCGGAGGCGGTCGAGCCAGCTCATGCCCAGCTTCCCAGCAACGTGTCACCGTTTGTGCCGGTCACAGACATCATGCCGCTTTCGCCGCGGCGAGCCCCGGCAATCGCGATTGGCGCGAAATTGTCGCTGTGGCCGGTGCCGTCGCCCTCGATCAGGACGGGCAGGGCCGCGCCGACCAGGCGGTCGAGCCAGCGCGAACGCCGGGCCGCCGCCGCTTCGCGAAGCCGGGCGGCGCGGGCCTTGATGATTTCGCGCGGCACTTGCGGCATCCGCGCGGCCGGCGTGTCGGGGCGCGATGAAAAAGGGAAGATGTGAGCGGCGATGATGTCGCAATCCTCGATCAATTTCAGCGTGTTGAGCGCCATGTCTTCCGACTCGGTAGGAAAGCCGGCGATGAGGTCGGCGCCGATCGTCGCGTCGGGCCGCGCGGTCTTGATCCGCTCGACCGTGCGCTCCGCGTCGGCGCGGCCATGGCGGCGCTTCATGCGCTTGAGGATCATGTCGTCGCCGGCCTGGAGCGAGAGGTGGAAGTGCGGCATCAGCCGCGGTTCGCCGGCGATCAGCTCTAACAAGGGCTCGTCGATCTCGATGCTGTCGAGCGAGGACAGCCGTAGGCGCCCCAACGCGGGAATGGCGGCAAGAAGGCGCTGGCACAAAGTGCCGAGTCCGCCGGCGACGTCGGTGATGTCGACACCGGTCAGCACGATCTCCTTCGCCCCGCGGTCGAGTTCGCGCTCCACCGCGTCACGGACAGCCTCGAACGCGAAGCTGCGGCTCGGCCCGCGTGCCTGCCAGATCGAGCAGAATGTGCAGCGATGGTCGCAGCCGGTCTGGATCGCGACGAAGCTCTTGACCTTATGGAGCAGGCCGGCGGGGACGGGTGACGGCATGGCGTCACTTTTACGGAATGCGGAGAGTTTGCCGGCATTTCCGGTGACTCGGGTAACGCCCGCCATCGCCCGAAAGCTCTCGGGCTCCAACTCCGCCGCGCAACCGGTGACCAGTATCCGTGCATCGGGCCGCTGCCGGTGCGCGCGGCGGATCGCCTGGCGGGTCTGGCGCACCGCCTCGCCCGTGACCGCGCAGCTGTTGACGATGGTCCAGTCCTCGCCCGCCGGGGCGAGCGCAGCCAACGTCTCGCTCTCCGCGAAATTGAGCCGGCAACCGAGGGAAATGGTCTCCACGCTCATGCGAAGGCGCCCAGATCGAGATCGCCTTCGTAGACATGGGTCGCCTCGCCGCGCATCGTGATCGGCCCGCCGGGCGCCCACTCGACCGTGAGCGAACCGCCGGCCATGATCACTTTTACTGGCGATTGCAGTCGCTTGGAGCGGATTGCTGCGACCGCGCTGGCACAAGCGCCGGTGCCGCAAGCGCGGGTCAGCCCGGTGCCGCGCTCCCAGGTGCGAAGCGTCAATCCGGCACCCACGATCTGGGCGACGTTGACGTTGATCCGCTCGGGGAAGGCGGGGTCGGTCTCGATCCGCGGTCCGAGCTCCTCGAGCGGGACCGCCGCGGCATCGGCGACGAAGAAAACGAGGTGCGGATTGCCGACATTGACCGCAATGGGTGCCGCGAGTTCGTCCCAAGCCATCGGCAGCGGATTGGTATCCATCGCATCGGCGAGGGGAATGTCGGCCCAGTCGAAGCGCGGCTCCGGCAGCGTCACCGTGACCTCGCTTCCGGCCGCCGCGCCTTCGAGCAGCCCTCCCGGCGTGGCGATGCTCTTCGCTCCGGTCAGCGCGACGACGCAGCGCGCGGCATTGCCGCAGCTTTCGACCTCGCCCCCGTCGGCGTTCCAGATGCGCATCGCGACGTCCGCCTCGGCGCTCGGCCCCACCACGATCAACTGGTCGCAACCAACCCCGGTGCGGCGATCGGCGATCGCGCGCGCCAGCGACGGGGTCATCGCGATCGGCCCACCGCCCGCCTCTGGCCGCGCGTCGAAAATCACGAAATCATTGCCGAGACC
Organism: Sphingomonas sp.; assembly: GCA_031387795.1. Classification (GTDB taxonomy): domain Bacteria; phylum Pseudomonadota; class Alphaproteobacteria; order Sphingomonadales; family Sphingomonadaceae; genus Sphingomicrobium. The sequence continues at coordinate 1,715 of JANNDN010000224.1, read as the reverse complement.
ATGCATCTTGTGGAATTGGCGGCGCATCGGGCGCGACTTAGGGAGCGGCCGGGCGAGTGTCCACCGCCTTGGGGAGCGTCAGATGCAACGGGCCGCGAACGACGTCATGCAGTCGATCCTCTTCTCGGCGGTGCTCGACGCCATCGCCGCGCTCAAGGCCGGTTCGGGGGGCCTGCCCAACAATTTGCTTCGCGATGTCCAGGCGATCCATTCGAACGTGACCCTCGCGGACCTCCCTAAAGCGGTCCAGGACGCCATTGCGGCGAGCACGCGCGCTGCCTTCACCCAGCTGCTCAAGGAGGGCTATGCGGTCGGTCCCAAGGGCGAGATGCGGCCCGCAACTCGACCGCTCGACCGGGTGCCCGAGCGGGATCGCCGGGCGCCTGGGGAGCGGCGCGAGGTTCGCGATGGCGCCGGTCGCCGCGGCCCACCGCGCCCCGATGGCGAAGGCCCTCGCCCTGGTCCGCGCGGTCCCGGCGCCCCCGGCCAACCGCACCGCCGCGGTGGCCGACCGCCCAAGGGCAAGCCGCGGCTGTCCTGACCCGGAGAGTTGATTCACTCGGGTGCATCCGCTAGGGCGCCATCGTCTTAACGACACCATTGATGACGGGCACGCTTCGGGATGAAGAGTGCGCGCCGGCCGACGAGGTTTCGTCCGCCGGCGTATTTTGCGTTTTTGCGGGCATTATCCCGCCGGAGAGTTGAATGTTCGACACGCTGAGCGATCGGCTGGGCAATGTTTTCGACCGGCTTCGCGGCCGCGGCGCGCTGAGCGAAAGCGACGTGCGCGCGGCGATGCGCGAGGTGCGCGTTGCGTTGCTCGAGGCCGATGTCGCTTTGCCGGTCGCCCGCGAATTCGTCGATCAGGTCACCGAGAAAGCGGTCGGCGCGGACGTGCTGCGCTCGGTCACTCCGGGCCAGATGGTGGTCAAGCTCGTCCACGACGCTTTGGTCGAGACGCTCGGCAGCGAGACCGCCGAGCTCAACCTCGCGGTCACTCCGCCCGCGGTGATCATGATGGTCGGGCTCCAGGGTTCGGGTAAAACCACCACTACCGCCAAGCTCGCCAAGCGGCTCAAGGAGAAGGACCGCAAGAAGGTCCTGATGGCGTCGCTCGACGTGGCTCGGCCCGCGGCACAGGAACAGCTCGCGGTACTCGGGCGTCAGGCGGGGGTCGACACGCTGCCGATCGTGGCCGGCCAGTCGCCGGTCGAGATTGCGGCGCGCGCGCTGCAGTCGGCGAAATTGCAGGCGTACGATGTCGTCCTGCTCGACACTGCGGGGCGCCTCCATGTCGATGATGCGCTGATGGCCGAGATGAAGGCGGTCGCGGCGGCTTCCACACCGGCAGAGACTTTGCTCGTCGTCGATGCCCTCACCGGCCAGGATGCGGTCAATGTCGCCAAGGGCTTTGCCGGCGAGGTCGAGCTGTCGGGCGTGATCCTGACGCGGATGGACGGCGATGCCCGCGGCGGCGCGGCGCTGTCGATGCGCAAGGTCACCGGCAAGCCGATCAAATTCGCCGGCGTCGGCGAGGCGATCGACAAATTGGAGGCCTTTCACCCTGAGCGGGTTGCAGGCCGTATCCTCGGCATGGGCGACGTCGTCAGCCTGGTCGAGCGCGCCGCCGAGACGATCGAAGTCGAGGAGGCCGAGAAGATCGCGGCCAAAATGGCCAAGGGCAAGTTCGACCTCGACGATCTGTGGGCTCAGCT
>JANNDN010000202.1:0-14705 GCA_031387795.1 Sphingomonas sp. | reverse complement strand
AGGCGCGCTACCGGGCGCTTTAGGCTGAAATCAGCTCGGCTTGCGCTGCTGGCGAGCGGCCTTGCGCTCGTCCGGCGTGACCTTGCCGTCGCGATTGGCGTCGGCGCGGTCGAAGCGCTGGAGCGCCGCGGTCTGGATTTCAGCCTGGCTGACCTTGCCATCCTTGTTGAGATCGGCTGAGCCGAACATGCGGGCCATCCGCCCACCCCCATTGCCCTGGGCGCCGGCGGCCTTGGCGGCGGGCGGTTGCGGCTTGGGCGCGGCGCTGACTTCGGCCAGGGTCAAAACCCCGTCCTTGTTGGAGTCGGCGCGGGCGAAGAGGTTGGCGGAGCGCGCGCCGACATTCGCGCCGGGCTTGCCCTTGGCGGCCATCCGGGTCGCCATCGCGGCATCGGCCTCGGCCTTGGTCACCTTGCCGTCCTTGTTGCTGTCGAGCCGGCCGAACATCTTGGCGGGATCGCGCGGCTTTTCGGCCTTCGCTGCCTTGGCGGCGACCTGCTGCTGGCGAGCACCGGTCCTGGCGTCGATCTCGGCCTGGGTGACGAAGCCGTCCTTGTTGGCGTCGACCGCGGAGAACATCCGGGTCACGCCCCCGGTCACTTCGGCGCGGGTCTCGACGCGGTCGGCCTTGGCCGCCTTTGCCGCCGGAGCAGCGGGAGCGGCCGGCGCAGCGGTGCCGACGATCGCGGCCGCGACCAGCGCGGTGCCGGCAAGAAGGATATGACGCATAAGGTTACTCCTCTGGAAAACGACGTTCGACCTAGCGCGCCGCACCTGTATGCGTCTTGAACGCGCCCCGTGCGGCTGGCAGGGGCCGGGATCACGAACGTAAGCAGAGGGTGATGGGGTCGAGGGAGCCGAACATCGGCGAGGGTGAGCGCGGGGCGACGAGGCCGTGGTGGGAGACGCGCGTCGCGGTCGCCGCCGCGATCCTGCTCGCGCTCGTGCCCCTCCTCTATCCGCCGGTCCCGCCTTTGGTCGACCTGCTCGGTCACATGGGCCGCTACCGGGTCGAGCTCGACCTCGCCATTTCGCCCTATCTGCAGGAGTTTTACGACTTCCGCTGGGCCCCGATCGGCAATCTCGGGGTCGATTTGCTGGTCTATCCTCTGGGCAAGCTGCTGGGGCTCGAGGCGGCGGTCAAGCTGATCGTCCTCGCCATCGCTCCGCTGACCGTGGCCGGGATGCTGTGGGTCGCGCGCGAAGTTCATCACCGCATTCCGCCAACCGCTTTTTTCGCGCTGCCGTTCGTGTTCGGCCATCCGTTCCTGTTCGGGTTCGTCAATTTCGCGCTGTCGATGGCGCTCGCCTTCCTCGCCTTCGGCCTGTGGCTGAGGCTCGCCCGGCTCGGCCGGCTGCGGCTGCGCTCGCTGCTGTTCGTGCCGATCGGCTTCGTCCTGTTCTTCTGCCACACCTTCGGCTGGGGGATGCTCGGATTATTGTGCTTCTCGGCCGAAGCGGTCCGCCGCCACGATTCGGGAGTCAGCTGGTGGAAGGCGGGGCTCGGCGCCATTCCCCAGGCCGCGGTCATGGCCGGCCCGCTGGTCCTCCTTCTCGCCTGGCGCAGCAACATCGATCAGGGGATGACCCACGACTGGTTCAACTGGGACTATAAGCTGATGTGGCTTCTCTCGGCCCTGCGCGACCGGTGGAAGGCGCTCGACGTCGCAATGCTTGCCGTCTCGGCGGGGGTCCTCGCCTGGGCGATCGTGAGCAAGCGCCTGGGCTTTTCGCGCAACCTCGTCTTCTCGGCGTTCGTGCTGGTCATCGCCTTCATCCTGTTGCCGTGGACGGTGTTTGGCTCGGCCTTCGCCGACATGCGGCTGGTGCCCTATTTCATGGCCGTGATCCTGCTCGCGATCCGGGTCAGGCCGGGCGCGGGCCTGGCCCATGCGGCGGCCATCGCGATCGCCGCATTCTCCTTCTACGGGGTCAAGGTGGCGGCCACCACGGTCAGCCTCGCCATCGCCTCGAGAGAGCAGGAGGCGCGGATGGAGGCGCTCCAGCGCATTCCCGCCGGCGCCCGGCTGGTCACCCTGGTCGGCCAGAATTGCGCCAACAGCTGGCCGATGTTCCGCAATTCGCATCTGCCCTCGATGGCGCTGGTCCGGCGCCAGGCCTTCGCCAATGACCAGTGGGCGGTCGAGGGCGCGAACCTGCTCACGGTGGTTTATTATGGGGCGGGATATTTTCAGAGCGATCCGTCGCAGATGGTCAAGTCGGCAAGGTGCCGGGCGCTGCCGCTCAAGACCATCGACTGGGCGCTTCGGGCGATCCCGCACGAGGCGTTCGATTTCGTCTGGCTGATCGATCCGCCGCCGTTCGACAAGGCCTCCGCGGCCGGGCTGACGCTGCTCTGGCGCGGGGACGGCACCAGCCTCTATGGTGTCGATCGCCCGGGACAGGAGCAGGGGCGGAAGGAACGGCGATGACCGCGCTCTCGATAGTTGTGCCTTGCTTCAACGAGCAGGAATGCCTGGCGGCGCTGCACGCCCGGCTGACCGGCGCCGCGCGGGGGGCCGCAGGCGAGGATTATGAGCTGGTCCTGGTCAACGACGGGTCGCGCGACCGGACCTGGCCGATGATGGTCGATCTGGCTGCGCGTGACCGCCACGTGATGGCGATCGATCTGTCGCGCAACCACGGGCATCAGCTGGCGCTGACCGCCGGGCTCGACCTCAGCCGCGGCGAGACCATATTGATCATCGACGCCGACCTTCAGGACCCGCCCGAACTGCTCGCCCCGATGCTCGAGACAATGGCGCGCGAGCGTGCCGACGTTGTCTATGGCGTGCGCAGCGCCCGCGATGGCGAAACCCGCTTCAAGCGCGCCACCGCCGCCGCTTTCTACCGCTTGCTGTCGCGCGCCACCGATGTCGACATTCCGGTCGACGCGGGCGATTTCCGGCTGATGAGCCGGCGCGCGCTCGACGCCTTGCTGGCGATGCCCGAGCAAGCGCGCTTCATCCGCGGGATGGTCGCGTGGATCGGGTTCCGGCAGGTGCCGTTCGCTTATGCCCGCGACGTGCGCTTCGCCGGAGTGACCAAATATCCGTTGTCGAAGATGATCCGCTTCGCGCTCGACGCGCTGACCGGGTTCAGCTCGGCGCCGTTGAAGCTCGCCAGCCATGCCGGTCTGTGGCTCGCGCTCGGTTCGGTCCTGATCGTCCTCTATATTTTCATCTCGTGGCTGAGCGGCCGGACGATCCAGGGCTGGGCCTCGCTGATGCTCGTCGTGGTGGTGTTGGGCGCGGTGCAGATGTTCGTGCTGGGCCTGCTCGGCGAATATATCGGCCGACTCTACAGCCAGTCGAAGCAGCGGCCGCTGTATATCGTTCAGGATATCGCCGGGGGATCGACGGAGCACCCTCAACACCAACTCGGCATCGTCGCCTCAGCGAAAGGTCCAGCGCCGGTGCAGCCAGAAGGTAAGCAAAGGCGTCACAGCGATATTGGGGATGATCGGCCACCAGGTGGCGCCGCCTGAATATTCGACCAGCAGCCACACCCAGAAGCTGTTGACCAGATAGCCGAAGACATTGACCGCCACGAACCGCGTCGACATTGCGCCATGGTCGTCGCGCTCGCCGTGGCCCGCGAAGCTGATCCAGCCGTGTGCGAAATAGCCGACGATGACACCCGCGATCCAGGCGATGGCGATGGCCACCAGCGGACTCGTGGTGCGGCTCTCGGCGAGCCCGTAATAGATCGCCTGACCGCCCGCGGTGATCAGCGCGCCGATAATACCGTAGCGGATCAGCTGGCGCAGCGCCGCGCGCGCTTCGGGGTCGGCGGCGACGCGATCGAGATGCCGTCTCACCGCTTCGAGCGCGCCTCGAACCGCGCCTTGGCCATCGCGATCGGCTTGACCAAAGGCTCGGGGATCAGCCGCACCGCGGCGCGGCGAAGCGCCCATTTGAGGTCGCCGCCAATGGTCAGCGGCCGATCATCGGGCACACGGCTCGCCAGGATCGCGGGCGAGAGCCGCCGCTGCCCCGCCTCATTGGCATAAAGGTAGGTGTTGAAGCGATACCAGGGCATGACCTCGCTTTGCCCCGCAAGGCGCGGGCGGACAAAGTCGAACACCGCGAACCCGCGCGCCTTGAGCTTCGCGCGCCAATATTCGGGCGGCTGCTCGTTGACGTGATGCTCGCCGCCCTGATGCGGGACGGCAGCCGAGAACAGGACGACGTCGCCGTGAGCGACGAGATTGTCGACGAACAGATCGGCCTTGGCCGCGGGCAGATGCTCTGCCACCTCGAGCGTCTGGACGAGGTCGAAGCGCCGTTTGAGGTCGAGCGGGGTCGCGAGGTCGTGGGCGCGAAAATTTGCCGCGGGGATCGCCAGTTGATCGCGGTTCACATAGGCGCCGTCGATCGCCAGCACGTCGGCGACTCCGGCCGCCAGCCATTCCGCGGCCCAGGCGCCGTGGCCCGCGCCGACGTCGAGCAGGCTGGCGATCTCCAATTCCTGAAGCAGCAGCCTCGAAACCGCCCTGGCGGACGCCCGCGAGCCGGCATCGATATAGTCGTAGAAGTCCTCGGAATAGCGATGGTCGCTCATGCGTCTCTTGCCCTTGGCCGTGCCCCGGCTAGAGCGGCAAAGTGAATTTTGCGCAAGGGACGAGCGGCGAATGAACGAACGCATCATCGACGTCGTCGATCGCCGCTGGCGCTGGCTGGTGGTCGCCGCCTGGCTCGGCTTTTGCGGCTGGTTCCTGTTCAACCGCTGGGCCGAGATTGGCGCCTTCGCGCTCGGCGATACCGATGACAATCTCAGAATGATGCAGGTCCGCGCCCTGCTCGGCGGGCAGGACTGGTACGACCTCAGGCAATATCGGCTCAACCCGCCGTGGGGTGCCGATGTGCACTGGTCGCGGCTGGTCGATTTGCCGCTGGCGGGGTTGATCCTGGGTTTGCGCCCGCTGCTTGGCGGTGCCGGGGCCGAGCGCTGGGCGGTCGCCATCGCGCCTTTGCTCCCGTTCCTCCTCCTGCTCTTCTCGCTCGCCCTGACCGCCCGGCGGCTGGTCCACCCGCTGGCTTATCCATTGGCGTTCCTCGCCATGTTCTTCGCCGGCTCGGCCACCGGCATGTTCATGCCGCTCCGAATCGATCATCACGGCTGGCAGCTCGCCATCCTCGCGCTGGGGGTTTCGGCGATCGCGGACCCGAAGCGGGCGCGCGGCGGGGTGGTGCTCGGCCTCGCCTCCGCGCTGTCGTTGGCGATCGGGCTCGAGCTGATGATCTATCTCGCCATCCTCGGCTCGGCGACGGTACTGTTCTGGGTTGCCGACGAGAACGAGCGCGACCGGCTGCGCGGCTATGCGGTGGCGCTTGGCGGAGGCGTGGGAATCGCGTTCCTGCTGTTCGCTTCCTACGCCAACCGCCAGCCGGTGTGCGACGCTTTGTCGCCCGTGTGGCTGGCCGACGCTTTGGTCGCTGGGGCCTTGCTGTTCGGGCTCGGCCAGGTTGCCGCCGAGGATTGGCGCCGCCGGCTGGTGCTGGCTCTGGGAGCAGGCGGGATCCTGGTGGCTTTCCACGTCCTGATGTGGCCCGATTGCCTCCAGCGGCTCGAGCGCGTGCCTCCGCAAGCGGTCGACTTGTGGCTCAGCCATGTGCGCGAGGCGCGGCCGATCTACCGCCACGGCTGGCGCATCGCCGCGCTGGTCGTCGCGCTTCCGGTGACGGGGGCGATCGGCTGGGCACTGCTCGCTCATCGCCAGCGCCGCGACCCGGAGCTTATGCGGCGGATTCTGGGAGCGGCTGCACCCGCGCTGGTCGCCGCATTGCTCCTGCTGTGGCAGACCCGGACCGGTCCCGCGGCGCAAGCGTTGGCGGTGGTCGGGGCAGCCGCGCTCGGCTGGACCATCATCCCATGGCTATGGACGCATCGCCTGTCGCCGGTGCGGGTGGTTGGGGCGACAGCCGCGATCCTGCTGTGCGCGGGCGCGGTCGTGCCCTTCGCACTCAATTTCGTGCCCGCGACGCCAACCACCGCGCGCGAACGCGCGATCAGCAAAGCCAACCGTCTGTGTACATCCTTGTGGGGGCTGAAGCCGATCGCGCAGGAACCGGCCGGGCGGGTGATGACCTTTGTCGATTATGGCCCGCGGCTGATCACGGTCACGCATCACGACGCGGTCACCGGCCCCTATCACCGCAATGCCGAGCAGATCGTCGACGTCATGCGCTTCTGGCGCGGGAGCGCGGATCAGGCCCACGCCATCGCCCGGAAATATCGCTCCGATTATGTGCTGAGCTGCCCCAATAGCTCGAGCTCGACAATCTTCATGTCCGAAGCGCCGAGGGGTTTTTACGCGCAGCTCGAAAAGGGGGAGGTGCCCGGCTGGCTCGAGCCGGTGCCGCTCCCCGAAGACTCGCCCTATCGCTTCTGGCGCGTGAGAAATTAGGCGAGAACGCCCGGGAAGCTGGCCTTAAGGCCGTCGATCACGAACTGCGCGGCTAAAGCCGACATGATCACCGCGAGGATGCGGGTGATCGCCGCCTCCATCTTCTCGCCGATGAAGCGCATCAGCGGGCCGGCGATGAGCATCGCGCCGAGCGTCAGGATGATCACCAGGGTCATCGCCCCGATCACCAGCGCGGTTTCGGTCCGGTCGTCGGCACGACTGACCCACAGCATGATGCTGGCGATGGCGCCTGGCCCGGCGATCATCGGCGTGCCCATGGGGAAGACGCTGACGTCCTCGACCTCGGGGCTGCCGCCCTCATGGTGCTTGGCGCGGTCCTCCTTGCGCTCCTGCCGCTGGCCGAAGATCATCTCGAAGGCGAGGTAGAACAGCAGGATTCCGCCGGCGATCTGGAAACTGGCGAGGCTGATCCCGAGCGTGCCGAGGATCGGCTTCCCGAGCAGCCCGAAGATGAGCAGGATGATCCACCCGGCCAACGCCGAGCGAAAGGCCATGACGCGCCTCTGCGCATCGCTCGCGCCCTTGGTCAAGATCGAGAAGATCGGCGCGGCGCCGGGCGGGTCGATGATGACCAGGAAAGTCACCAGGGCCGAGCTGAAGAATTCGATCATTGGCCGGCGACGTGGAGGGCAAGCGCCTCGTCATAGCCGCGCCCGTTCCACATATAGACGCGGAAATGGTGCTCGCCGTTCTTGGCGACCTTCCAGTCCCAGCCCAATGTCTTGTCGGCCGATTCGCCGCGCCCGCTGTCTTCGGGGGCCTTGCGCGCCTGTCGCTCGGTCAGCGGTATCGGCGCGATGATCGGTGCGCCGGGCGCCTGCTTGCGGCACGACGCGCGGGTGACCTTGGGCCGGGCAGGCTTGCGCGAGGGCTTGCCCGCCGCGTCGCTGCCATTGTCATAGACCCAGGACCAGGCGCCTTTCTCGCGCATCCAGACGGTCGTGAACTGGCCATAATGGGTGCCGTCGGGGCGGAAGGCCGGCCCGGTGTTGACCGCAATCCGCCCGTCGCAGGACAGCAGGCTGCGCTGGGGCCACCATTCGACCGATTTGGGTGGGTCCTTGCGGTCCTTGAGGAATTCGTGCGCCCAAATCGCCTGCGGGGTGAACATCACCGCGGTGTCGTCGGCATATTTGCGGAACGCGGTCCATTGGCCGATCTTTTGGGCGTCGGCGGCGAAGGCGCGCTCGGCATCGATGGCGGTCACCACCGGGGCCAGGCCAAGCAACAAAGCAGCGATCATAAATCCTCCATAGTTTCGAGGCCTTCGCGGAGCTGCGCCGCGACCAGCGTATTGCGCATTAGCATGGCGATCGTCATCGGCCCCACCCCGCCCGGGACCGGGGTGATTGCGGCGGCGAACTCCGCTGCTTCCTCGAACGCGACGTCGCCGACGAGACGGCCCTTCCCGTCATCGGTTGGAAGTCGGTTGATGCCGACGTCGATGACGACCGCGCCGGGTTTGATCCAGTCGCCGCGAACCATTTCAGGCCGCCCGACCGCGGCCACCACAATGTCGGCCCGGCGCACCACCGCCTTGAGGTCGCGGGTGCGCGAATGGGCGATCGTGACGGTGCAGCTCTCCTGCAGTAGGAGCAGTGCCATGGGCTTGCCGACGATATTCGAGCGGCCGATCACCACCGCGTCGAGACCGGAAAGGTCGCCGAGTTCGGATTTGAGCAAATGAAGGCAGCCAAGCGGCGTGCACGGGATGAGGCTGTCGAGCCCCGTCGCAAGCCGACCGGCGTTGATCGCGGTGAAGCCGTCGACGTCTTTTTCCGGGTCGATCGCGGCGATCACCCGCTCGGCGTCGATCTGGGACGGCAACGGCAGCTGGACGAGGATTCCGTCGACCGCCGGATCGGCGTTGAGCCGGGCGACCAGATCGAGCAGGTCCGTCTCGCTGATATCGGGGGAAAGCTTGCGCTCGAAGCTGTGCATCCCCGCCTCGAGCGTCGCTTTGCCCTTGGCGCGGACATAGACTGTGCTCGCGGGATCCTCGCCGACCAGCACGACCGCGAGCCCGGGGGCGCGTCCCGTCCGCCGCGCGAAGTCGGCCACGCCCACCGCGACCCGCTCGCGGAGCGCGAGCGCAGCGGCCTTGCCGTCGATCCGCCGCGCCGTCACGCCGGCGAACCATACTCCAGCGCGACCCCGGCGAGCAGGCGCTGGATCACCATGATCCCGAGCAGCACGACCACCGGCGAGAAGTCGATCCCGCCGAAATCGGGCAGGAGCTTGCGGATCGGGCGGTAGATCGGCGCGGTGATCTTCTCGAGCGCTTCGGAAAAGCCGCGCACGCCCGCCGACGAGGTGTTGAGCACGTTGAACACGAATAGCCAGCTGAGGATCACCTGGATGATGATCACCCACCACAAAACGTTGAGCAGCAGGTTGAGGATCGAGAGAAGGGCGTTGACCATCCCCGCCGATTAGCCGCGCTCCGTCGTCTCCGCAATCTAGGGCGCGGAGCGGTCGGGCTGGGCGTCGGCGAGGATGAGGGAGAAATCCCCGTCGGGATCGGCCCATTCATGGGTCGGGGTCCAGCCGCCGGCGAGGAGCAGGAGGCGGGCGCCGCGCGGGCCGTATTTGTGGCTGTTCTCGGTGTGGATCGACTGGCCCTCGCGGAACTCGAAGCGGCGGTCCTCGATGGTGAAGGCGACATCGCGGACCGCGCGCAGGTGCATCTCGATCCGGCTCAGCATGTCGTTCCAGCGCGCCTCATGGGCAAAGGCGTCGACCGGAATATGCGCGCCGAGCTCGCGGTTGATCCGGTGGAGCAGGTTCAAGTTGAACTCGGCGGTCACGCCCTCGGGGTCGTCATAGGCCGCGATCAACCGCTCGACCGGCTTGATCCGGTCCATCCCGATCAAGAGCTTGGCGCCGGTGCCGAGGATGTCGCGGAAGTGGCGTAGCAGATCGGTCGCGCTGCGCGGAATGAAATTGCCGATGGTCGAACCGGGGAAAAAACCGAGCCGCGTCATCGCTGCGATGTCGGCCGGAAGGTCGAGCGGCCGTGTGAAGTCGGCGACCACCGGAAAAACGTCGATCCGCTCGTGATTCTCGTCGAGTGTCGCGGCCGAATCCCTGAGATATTCCCCGCTGATGTCAATCGGGACATAGGCCCGGGGGTGGACCGCACGGAGCAGCAACGGTGTCTTGGTCTGCGAGCCCGCGCCGAACTCGACCACCGCCTCGACCGTGCCAATGGCGGCGGCGATCTCGGGCATTCTCGCCTGCATCAGTGCGGTTTCGGTGCGGGTCGGATAATAAGCGGGCAAGCGGGTGATGGCGTCGAACAGTTCGCTCCCCCGGCGATCGTAGAGCCAGCGCGCGGGGATCGCCGGAATCGGCTCGGCAAGGCCATTCAGCACATCGGCGCGAAACGCCGGATCGGCCTTTTCCAAAGTGCTTGGCTCAGGCGTCGCGGGCAAGGCGCACCCCGGTGAACTGCCAGCGTGCGGCGGGCGGGAAGAAGTTGCGATAGCTGGCCCGGCTGTGCCCGCGGGGGGTGGCGCAGCTGGCGCCTTTCAGAACGAACTGCCCGCACATGAACTTGCCATTATATTCGCCGATCGCTCCTTCGGCAGGGACGAATCCGGGGTAGGAGGAGAAGGCGCTCCGGGTCCATTCCCAACAATCGCCGAACACAGCGCCGCCGGGCCTCGGCGCGACCGCTCCGGCGACATCGAGCTGGTTGCCCAGGTGCGGGTCGGCGGACGAAGCGAAATCTTCCCCTTCGGCCTCGGTCGGGAGCCGCGCTCCGGCCCATCGCGCGAAGGCGTCGGCCTCGCAGAAACTGACGTGGGCGACCGGCGCGGCCCAGTCGAGCGGCCGGCGTCCGCCGAGCGTGAAGCCGGTCTCACGATCCTCGTTCCAGTAGAGCGGCGCGGCGATCGATTCGCGCCGGACCCAGTCCCAGCCTTCGGACAGCCACAGCGTGGGCGTCGCATAGCCGCCGTCGGCGATGAACTCGCGCCACTCGCGGTTGGTGATCTTGCGGCCGGCGACGGCGTGGCCGCTGAGCAGGACCCGGTGTCGCGGCCGCTCGCTGTCGAAGGCGAAGCCGTCGCCCCGGGCGCCGATCTCGACGATGCCCTCGCGGCCCGGGTGAAAGTTCAGCGGCTCGTCGGCGAAGCATTGCACGGCGGGCAGCTCGCCGTAGGCGGGTTCGGTGGGGTTTTGCGCGAAGGTCGCGAGGATGTCGGTGAGCAGCAACTCCTGATGCTGCTGCTCGTGGTTGATGCCGATTTCGACCAGCTTCAGCGCGGCATCGGAAAGATCGGGGAACGCCGCCTCGAGTGCCTCGTCGACCGCGACCCGGTACGCGCGAACCTCGTCCAGGCTCGGGCGGCTGATCATCCCGCGCCGCGCGCGTTCGTGGCGCTCCCCCTCGCCCTCGTAATAAGAGTTGAAAAGGAAAGCGAAGCGCTCGTCGAAGGGTTGGTAACCGGGCAGGTGATCGCGCAGCACGAAGGCCTCGAAGAACCAGCTGGTGTGCGCGAGATGCCATTTGGCCGGCGAGGCGTCGGGGAAGGGCTGGATCGCGGCGTCGGCGTCCGACAAGGGCGCGGCGAGGTCGAGCGTGAGCCGCCGAGTCGCGAACAAGCGCTCGCGCAGCGCGGATCCTAGTTCGGTCGGCTCGCGCCGGGTTGCCACAGAACGTCGCCTCCTTCGCTCGCGGCGACATGCCGCGCACTCACGAACAAATGGTCGGACAGTCGGTTCAAATAAGCGAGCAGCGCCGGGTTGAGCGGCTCGGCCTCGTGCAGCGCGACCGCGGTCCGCTCGGCGCGACGGACGATGGCGCGGGCGAGGTGAAGCGCGGCGACCGCCGACGGTCCGCTGGGGAGGATGAAACTGGTCAGCGGCGCGAGGTTCGCGTTCATCGAATCGATTTCGCGCTCGAGCCGGTCGACCTGGCTGGCGACGATCCGCAATGCGCCCTCGATCGCGCCGGGGGTGGCGACGTCGGCGCCGAGATCGAACAAATCGTTCTGGATGGTCAGCAGCCAATCGCGGAGTTCGCCCAGTTCGAGCGCGGTGATCGCGCAGCCGATCGCGGCATTGGCTTCGTCGACATCGCCGATCGCGGCCATGCGCAGGCTCGATTTGCTGACCCGGCTGCCGTCGACCAGTCCGGCGCTGCCTTCGTCGCCGGTGCGCGTGTAGATTTTGTTGAGCTTGACCATCAGCGGCCCGAGCCGCTCGCCACCGCCAGCAAGAGAATGACGATCAGGATCGCGACCGCCTGATAGAGGACTCGCCGCTGCATCCACTTCTGCGACTGCTGGCCGTCAATATCCTTGCCCGAGGCCATCAGCATGACGCCGCGGACGAGGACGTAGGCGGTCGCCGCCATGGCGAGGACGAGGAGGATGATGAGGAGGGTGTTCATGGGGCTGGCTTCTAGTCCGCCACGAAGGCGAAACCAAGAGGAAGCTGGCCAGCGAGCAGCTGCTCGGCAAGGGCGCGGCCATCGCGTCCGGACTCGCGCAGCGCGGCGAGGATCGGCGCCTGGTCGCGCTTGGCCAGCCGCCGGCCGCTCGCGTGGGCGACGATCGGGTGATGGAAATAGTCGGGCTCGGGCAGGCCGAGCAGAATCTGGAGCAGGCGCTGGACCGGTGTCGAGGAGCGCAGATCGGCGGCGCGGGTGACCAGGGTAACGCCGCTCGCGGCATCGTCGACGACGCAGGCGAGATGGTAGGCGGCGGGCGCGTCCTTGCGGGCGAGGATGACGTCGTCGATGTCGGAGCGGGCGGCGGTGAAGCGTTCATCGCCTTCGAGCCAGCCGGGAAGGCCGGCCACTCCGAGCGCCTTGGTCGCATCGAGCCGCCAGCTGTGCGGCTGAGTGTCCCTTCGTTCGGGGTCGTCGTCGAGGCCGCGGCACGTGCCGGGATAATGCTCCGCCCGACCGTGTGGCGCCGCGAGTGCGGCGGCGATGTCGGCGCGGGTGCAGAAGCAGGGATAGACAAGACCGCGGCCGCGCAAGACCTCGAGCGCGTCGACATAAGCCGCGGACCGTTGCGACTGCACCACCGGCGGCTCATCCCACGCCAGTCCGAGCCATTCGAGGTCCGCGAAAATGCCCTCCGCGAACTCGGGACGCGAGCGACCCTGGTCGAGATCCTCGATCCGCACCAGAAAGCGCCCGCCCGCCGAGCGCGCCCGGGCGTGGCCGACAACCGCGCTAAACGCGTGGCCAAGGTGCAGCCGGCCGGTCGGCGATGGGGCGAAACGGGCGGTGATCATAAGCGGTGTTGCAAAACGGACTCTTGACGGTGGACAAGCGAAAGTGGTGTCATGGCGCTGTCACGCCGGCTTGGCATCCGGCGCGTCACAAGGGAAGACGGGCTGAACCGCCCTCTCCTCCCAGCCTGTGAAGGGGCGTGCGACGGGGCCGGGGAGCTTGCAGTTCGGACCAACCGAACGAAAGGCTGTGCCGGCGCGCCATGTATCATCCAGAGTTGATCCGGAATCCCGAGAGCTGCCCGGCATTGGTCCTCAACGCCGATTATACCCCGCTGTCTTATTATCCGCTGAGCCTGTGGCCGTGGCAGACCGCGATCAAGGCGATGTTCCTCGAACGAGTCGATGTCGTCGCCCATTACGACCGCGAAGTGCACAGCCCGAGCCGGGCGATGAAATTGCCCTCGGTGATCGCGCTGCGCGATTATGTCCGCCCCAACGAGCATCCCGCCTTCACCCGCTTCAACCTGTTCCTGCGCGATCGGTTTCGCTGCGTCTATTGCGGCAGCGGGAGGGAGCTGACCTTCGACCATGTCCGGCCGCGCTCGCAAGGCGGGCGGACGATGTGGGAGAATGTCGCCACCGCCTGCGCGCCGTGCAATCTCAAGAAAGGTGGCCGGACCCCGGCGCAGGCGCACATGCACATCCACCGCGAGCCGATCCGCCCGACCAGCTGGCAATTGCAGGAGCACGGCCGCGCGTTCCCGCCCAATTACCTCCACGTCAGCTGGCGCGACTATCTGTACTGGGACGTGGAGTTGCTGCCGTAATCCTCTCCGTAACGGGGAGGGGGACCATCCGCAGGATGGTGGAGGGGGCGTGTCGCAAGCGGCGAACCCCCACCGTCAGCGCTGCGCGCCGCCACCTCCCCGGTCCGGGGAGGATTCGAGATACTCCCGCACCGCCGGCGCCACGTCGTCGCGTCCGAGTGCCATGGCGATATTGGCGATGACGAAGCCGGCCTTATCGCCGCAATCGAAGCGCTCGGCAGCGACCTTGAGCGCGTGGAACGGCGCATCGCCGATCAATTGCGCCATCGCGTCGGTGAGCTGGATTTCGCCGCCCGAACCGCGGTCCTGACGGTCGAGGATATTCATGATCTCGGGCTGGAGGATGTAGCGGCCGATCACCGCGAGTCGCGACGGCGCTTCACCGGCTTTGGGCTTCTCGACCATTCCGCGAACTTGCGTCAGCGCGCCGTCGCTCATGCCGGGGTCGATGATGCCGTAGGATGAGGTACGCTCGGCCGCGACTTCCTGCGCGGCGACGAGGTTGCCGCCGACTTTCTCCCACGCCTCGACCATCTGCTTGAGCGCGCCGGGCTGCCCGGCCATCAAATCGTCGGGGAGCAGCACCGCGAACGGCTCGTCGCCGATGACATGGCGCGCGCACCACACCGCGTGACCGAGGCCCAATGGTTCCTGCTGGCGGACGCTGACCAGCTCGCCATAATCGGCGCGCGAATCGGCCAGCGCATCGAGGCTTTTGCCCTTGCCGCGCATCGTCTGTTCGAGCTCGAAGGCGGTGTCGAAATAATCGATCAAGGCGGATTTGCCGCGGCCGGTGACGAAGATCAAAGTTTCGATCCCCGCCTCGCGCGCCTCGTCGACCGCATATTGAATGAGCGGCCGGTCGACGATGGTGATCATCTCCTTGGGGATCGACTTGGTGGCGGGAAGCAGGCGCGTGCCGAGCCCGGCGACCGGGAAGACGGCCTTGCGGATGCGCTGCGTCACTGGCTCCGGCTCCCGGGGTCGGAAGGGCCGGTCGAATCGTCTTGAGGTTCGGGATCGGTTCCGGCGGGTGCGGGCGGAGCGGCTCCGCCGACCGGCGGCGGAAGATCGAACGGATCGGATTCGCGCGGCTCCGATTTCTTGACCAGCTCGTCGACGCGGTCGGGCCTGGCGTAAGGCGGCGGAGTCAGCAATCGCTGGGCATCGGGCGTAGTCCGCGCCATCAGCGGCTTGACCGGGAGCGTGTGGCCGGGCGCGGGCTCGAGCTGGGCGACTCGCCCGCAGCCGGCAAG
>JANNDN010000173.1:0-8714 GCA_031387795.1 Sphingomonas sp. | reverse complement strand
CCCAAGCCTCGGCAAACTGGGTAAGCGCGCGGTCCTGTCCCGCGATCATGGCAGGAGGTCCGCGAGCGCGTCGAGAAGCCTGCGGGTCACATCTTCGCGACTCCCTGATGCATCGATCAGGCGCACCCGCTCCGGCTCCTCGGCGGCGATTTGACGGAAGGCGAGATCGACCTTCTGGTGGAAGGCCGCGGGGCGTCCGCCGATCCGGTCGCTGCCGGCATCGTCGCGCTCCCTGGCACGGGCGCCACCCTCGGCGAGCGCGAGAACGAGCGTGCGGTCGGGCATCGTATCGCCGATCGCGAAGGCGTTGATCGCCCGCACCTCGTCGATCCCGAGCCCGCCCGCGCCGCCCTGATAGGCGAGCGAACTGTCGAGAAAGCGGTCGCACAGCACCCACCGCCCAGCCTCGAGCGCGGGCCGAATGGTCCGAGTAAGATGGTCGGCACGGGCGGCGGCGAACAACAACGCCTCCGAGCGCGGGTTCCAGCGGTCGTCCTCGCCGGTGAGCAAAAGATCGCGAACCGCTTCGGCTCCCGGACTCCCGCCGGGTTCGCGCGTTTCGACGACGTCGATCCCGCGATCTTTCAAGGCGGCGGACAGCGCCTCCAGCTGGGTCGACTTGCCCGCCCCTTCCCCCCCCTCGAGGGTGATGAAGCGTCCGCGCTGGGTCACGCCAGCCCGAGCAACTGCCTGAACCCGATCCACACGCGCCCGAAGAAGCCGGCCTGGGCGACATCCTCGCCCGCGACGAGTGGCATCACCTGCTCGCCCATGTCGCTGGTGGTGACGATCAGGTCGGCGATATGGTCGCCCTTCTTGATCGGTGCCGCAATCGGCCCCTGATAGCGGATCTTGGTCGTGGTGACCTTGGACAAGATCCCCGCGGGCATGGTCAGTGAATAACCACGCGGGGTGACCAGCGGGACGCTCCCCGAGGAGCCGAGCTGGACCTTCGCCTCGCCGACTGTCACCCCGGCCTTGTACAGCGGCTTCACCTGCCACGCGGCAAAGCCCCAATCCATCAGCCTGACCGACTGCTCGATCCGCTGGTTGAAGCTGTCCAATCCGGCGACGACCATGATCAGTCGGCGGCCGTTCTGCTCGGCCGAGCCGGTGAAGCCATAGCCCGCTTCCTCGGTGTGACCGGTCTTGAGCCCGTCGGCGCCCGCGACCTTGCCGAGCAATGGGTTGCGGTTGGCCTGGGTGATTGCCTGGCCCGAACCCAAGGTCTTGCCCCAGGTGAAATCCTTCTGGCCATAGAATTTCTTGTACAGCTCGGGATAGGTTTCGATCTCGGCGCGGGCGAGCTTGGCGAGGTCGCGCGCAGTGACATAGGTCTGCCCCTCGTCGGGCCAGCCGTTGGAATTGCCGAAGCGGCTGTTGGTCAGCCCGAGCCGCCGCGCATTGTCGTTCATGACATTGGCGAAGGCGGCCTCGGTCCCGGCGATACACTCGGCGAGCACGACCGAGGCGTCATTGCCCGACAACGTGACAATCCCGTGGAGCAGATTCTCGACACTGACCTGCTCGTTCGGCGACAGGAACATGGTCGAGCCCGCCGCGGGTCCGTGCCAGCGCTTCCACGTCTCCGGGCGTACAGTGCACATCTGGTCGAGCTTGAGGTCGCCGCGCTTCAAGAGTTCGAACGCGACGTTGGTGGTCATCATCTTGGCCATCGAGGCCGGCGGCATCCGCTGATCGGCGTTCTTGGCCAGCAACTCCGCGCCTGAGCTCAAGTCTAGGAGATAAGCGACCTTGGCCTCGGTCGCGAAGGTCGGGGCCGCGGCCGGAACGGGGGCGGCGGCGAGCACCGAGGCGGCGAGCAGGAGGCGCGAGGGCAAGGACATGATAGCTGCGGGTTCCCGGTGATGGTGGCTGATCAGCCTGCTCTATCGCCGGGCGATCGCATTCGCCAGAAGCCCGACGCCCATGCCGTAGAAATTCGAACAATTATAATCGAGGATCGCGCGGTAGTTGCTGGTCAGCAGATAGCCCTCGGCAAATGCGCCGGGCGTTTCCATCAAGGTCGCGAGCTCGGTTTCGGGGATCGGCCGCGATCCGCCGGGGACGATGCCCAGCCGGCGCCACTCGGCGATGGTCAGCCAGCGGCTGTGGCGCTGGAACACCGCGGGGCAGCGCGGCGGAACAATCCGCGTCCGGATCGCCGAACGATTGAGGGTCGCCGGAATGCGCACCGGCGCGCCCCACGGAATCCCCCGCTTCCAACCCGCATCGCGGAGATAATTCGCGATCGAGGCGAAGGCATCATCCTCGTTGCGCCAGATGTCGGCATAGCCGTCGCCATCGCCGTCGGCGCGGAGCCGCAATGCGACCGAGGGCATGAATTGCGGATATCCGGTCGCACCGGCGTAGCTGCCCTTGAGTTGATAGCGGCGCACCCCCTGATCCATCATTTTGAGCGCGGCGACGAACTCGGCCTCGAAGAAGTCGCGGCGGCGGCCTTCGTAGGCGAGCGTGGCGAGCGCCTCGAGCAAATCGAAATTGCCGGTGACCGCGCCGTAGCTGGTTTCCTTGCCGTAAATGGCGATGATCACCGCGGGGTCGACCCCGGTCGTCGCCTCGATCCGGCTGAGCCGCGGCCAGTGCGAATAATAGCGCGACTGCCCGCGGTTGATCAGCGAGCTGGTGATGTGCCGCTCGAGATAATTGCTGAAGTTCTGGACCGAGCTGCTGCTTCCCGTCGGCCGCTGCGCCTGGTCGAGCTGCATGACGCGGACGTTGAGCTGCAACCCCGGCACCACCGCCTGGATCGTCGCCTCGGGCACGCCTTGTTGCCGGGCCAGCGCCGCGAGCCGGGTCTTCTCCTGCTCCCACCCGCTCGCGACCGGACGATAGACGGGCGGCTGATAGGGTTGCGGGTACGGCTGGGGATAGGCCTGCGCGAGGTCGACCGGGCGCGGTTCGGCAACGGTCTCGCGACGTGCCTCAGCGCCTGGCGTGGCAAGCGCCATCGCCGACGTTGCCGCCAGCACTAGTCCACCCGAGAGACGCAACAGGATCTTCCTCATGACCGACAGGGCTAAGAGGATGAACGGCCTTCGCGCCAGCTTGTTCACCGCTCGCCTTGCACAGTTCGGCGCTTGGCGCGATACGAGCGCCGCCCGCCCAACGCTGGAGAGGTGGCCGAGTGGTTTAAGGCAGCGGTCTTGAAAACCGCCGTGGGTGCAAGCCCACCGTGGGTTCGAATCCCACCCTCTCCGCCATTTGCGAGCTTCGACCGACGGGCGAATTCCATCATTCAACGGGCCACGCTGGTCGATCCGTTTGTCGATTGATCGAGCGCTCGTCGCCACGACCGCCCGCCTCGCTTAGCCGCAATCGTCGAATGATGGGGATTGCCATGCGTCATTGCTTGTTCCTGTCGGCCGGATTGTCCGCGCTGGCCTGTTCGTCCGCCGCGCTGGCCCAGACCCCGGCGGAAGCGGTCGCCACCGAAAACGTCGGCCCCGCCCCGTCGCGCTCGGACAGCTACGACGCCGCTTATTTCGCCTCCTATGCCCCGCGCTCGGCGCTCGACATGGTGCGGCGGCTTCCCGGCTTCACGCTCGACCTCGGCAATACCGAATTGCGCGGCTTTTCGGGTGCCGCCGGCAATGTCGTGATCGATGGCCAGCGGCCGAGCAGCAAGTCGGAGAATCTCGAGGCGGTGCTGGCGCGCATCCCGGCCAGTCGGGTGACCCGCATCGAGGTTGGGCCCGGCGATCTGGTCGGGGCGCAATATGCCGGGAAAGCCCAAGTCGCGAACGTCATTCTCGGCGCCGGCGGCGCGGGCCTGGAAGGGACAACCACTGCGTCGGCGCGCCGCCTCTATACTGGAAAAATTGTCCCGGATGCGTCGGCATCCCTTGAGCTTTCCCGCGGGCCATCAACCTTCAACCTGTCGGCCGGCTTCGGCCACAGCGTGCAGATCAACCGCGGGCCGGACCATGTAACCGACGAGCTATCCGGCGAATTGCTCGAACGCCGCTTCAAGGACAATTTTTATTATAATTATGACCCCTTCATTTCCGGCAGCTGGGCACTGGAGCAAGCGCCCAACCGGGCGATTCGCTTCAACCTCCGCTGGCAACCCAGCAAATTCGACCTGCGACAGAATAATCGCGCCGAGCCGGTCGGTGGCGTTCCCCACGACGACAATCTGTTCCAACATTACCGGACCCCAATATTCGAAGTCGGGGGCGACATCACGCGTCCGCTAGCCGGTGGCACGATCAAGCTGGTTGGGCTGGCGACGCGGCGCAAGCGCGACAATTACGATGCCTATTTCGGCCGCGACGGGCTGGTCGAGAATGGCGCGCCGATCACCGGCGGGTTCGAACAAATCCAAAAGGCGCAGCGAGACGAAACCATTGCCAGGCTCAGCTGGAGCCGCTCGAACCTCGCCGGTTTCTCGGTCGAGACCGGCGCCGAAGCGGCACTGAACGTGCTCGACAACCAACTCGATATCTTCCTCATCGAAGAGGATGGCGGACGGCTTCCGATCCAACTTCCGATCGCCGACGCAACGGTCAAGGAAAAGCGCGCGGAAATCTATGCCAGCGCGGGCCGCAACCTGTCCAGCGCACTGCGCCTGGATGGCGGGATTAACTTCGAATTTTCGGACCTCAAGGTGCGCGGCGACGCAACTGCCGACCGGCGCCTCAGCTTCCTCAAGCCAAATCTGACCCTCGACTGGAAAGGCGGACAAGGCTGGCACGCACAATTGGCGGTTCGGCGTACGGTCGCCCAGCTCGACTTTTACGACTTCCTCAGCCTCGCAGACCTCAAGACCGACACGGTCAGCGGCGGCAATCAGAACCTCGAGCCGCAGCGGACGTGGGAGGCGCGCCTGACGATCGACCGCCCGATCCTCCGCAGCGGAGTCGCCAAGCTTGAACTCGGCTATGATCTGGTGAGCAAACTTCAGGACCGGATCCTGGTCACCGACGACGATGGCCGGACCTTCGATTCGCCCGGAAACCTCGGCACCGGACGGCGGATGTTCGCGCATCTGACGCTCGACGCGCCGCTCGACATGGTATGGAAAGGCCTGCGCGCGAAGTTCGATGGCGTGGTCGCGCGGACCCGGGTCGAAGATCCGATCAGCCATCGCCTGCGCCGCTTTTCCGGATATTTCCCGAACTGGGAGTGGAGCGTGAGCGTGCGCCGCGATTCCGGCGCCTTCAGCTATGGTTTCAGCATACTCGACAACCAGCGGACCGGGGTTTTTCGTACCGACGAGCTCGACTTCAGTTTCAATAATCAGCCGTTCGCCACCGCCTTCGTCGAATATCGCCCGGGGCCCCGCACCACGCTCACCTTCGATGTCGACAACGCCATCGCCACCCACGGCCTTCTCGAACGCCTGATCTACTTCCCCAACCGCGTCGCCCCGGTGTCGGTGACCCGCGAATTGCGCGATCGCAATAGTTCGCCCAGCTTTGGTTTTACCCTGAAGCAGACGTTCGGCAGCGGCGGGGTGGCGAAATAGGCGCGGTTTCGCTAGAGCGCCCGCGACTTCACTTCACTGCCGAGGAAACCGCCGTGGGCGAGCCCAAAATCCTGCCGTTCGACTGGCAGGACCCGTTCGATCTTGATCACCAGCTGACCGATGAGGAGCGGCTCGTCCGCGACACCGCCGAGGGCTATGCCCAGGACAAGCTTCAGCCGCGGGTCACCAGCGCCTATCTCGAGGAGCGTTTCGACCGCGAGATCATGACCGAATTGGGCGCGCTCGGGATGCTCGGCGCGACCGTTTCGCCCGATTATGGCGGGGCCGGCCTCGGTTATGTCAGCTATGGCCTTATCGCCCGCGCGGTCGAGCGCGTCGACAGCGGTTACCGCTCGGCAATGTCGGTCCAGTCGAGCCTAGTGATGCACCCGATCAACGCCTACGGGACCGAGGAGCAGCGCCGGAAATATCTGCCCAAGCTCGCCACCGGAGAATGGGTCGGCTGCTTCGGCCTGACCGAGCCCGACGCCGGCTCCGACCCCGGCGCGATGCGCACCCGCGCCGAAAAGATCGACGGCGGCTACCGGCTCAAGGGGTCCAAGATGTGGATCACCAATTCGCCCATCGCCGACGTGTTCGTGGTGTGGGCCAAGTCGGACGCCCACGACGGCAAGATCAAGGGCTTCGTGCTCGACAAGGGCACGAAGGGGCTCAGCGCGCCCAAGATCAAGGAGAAGCTCAGCCTTCGCGCCTCGATCACCGGCGAGATCGTGATGGACGACGTCGAGGTCGGCGAGGACGCGCTGCTGCCCAATGTCGAGGGTTTGAAGGGGCCGTTCGGCTGCCTCAACCGCGCGCGCTACGGTATCGGCTGGGGCTCGATGGGCGCGGCCGAGGCCTGCTATGCCGCCGCGCGCCAATATACGCTCGACCGCAAGCAGTTCGGGCGCCCCCTCGCCGCGACCCAGCTGGTGCAATTGAAGCTCGCCAACATGGTGACCGAAATCACCCTCGGGCTTCAGGCGGCGCTGCGTGTCGGCCGGCGGCTCGAGGAGGGCGTGCTCGTCCCCGAGACGATCAGCCTGATCAAGCGCAACAATTGCGGCAAGGCGCTCGATATCGCGCGGATCGCTCGCGACATGCACGGCGGCAACGGCATTTCCGCCGAATTCCACGTCATCCGCCACGCCGCCAACCTCGAGACGGTCAACACCTATGAAGGCACGCACGACGTCCACGCGCTGATCATGGGCCGCGCGATCACCGGAATTCCCGCTTTCTGATCGCTTGACTCAATCGGTACGCGGCCCGACTTTCGCGCACCGGAGGGGGACAGCTTATGCGATTGATCCGTCGTCTCGGGCTGCCTTTGGCTGCACTCGCGCTGGCCGCCGCCCCGCCCCTCTTCGCTTCTCTGGCCGAGCCCCACAGCGCAATGACCGATGGCGCCGGTGTCCGGCTCCATTATCTCGATTTCGGGGGTACTGGATCGCCAATCGTCCTGCTCGCTGGTGCGGGAAATTCCGCGTGGGTTTACAGCGACTTTGGCCGTGACCTTGCAAAGAAACATCGGGTTCTCGCGCTGACCCGCCGCGGTCATGGCGAATCCGAGCAGCCCAAGAGCGGCTATACAATCGAGGCGATGGGCGACGACCTGCTCGCATTCCTCAACACCCACAAGATCGAGCGCGCCACATTGATCGGCCATTCGCTCGCCGGAGAGGAAATGACCCGCTTCGCGCGCCGTTATCCCGGCCGCGTCGCTGCGCTCGTCTATCTCGACGCCGCGTTCGACCGCTCGATCCAGATGCCCGTCGTCGAGCAGGACCCCGTTCCCGAAGAGGTCGCGACCGCCGCCGACCGCGAATCGATCGCCGCTTACATCGCCTTCACCAAGCGGATCAGGACCGACATCAACCGCTTCTGGTCACCGGTCCTGGACCGCGAAATGGCGGCATCGGTTGGCCGGCGCAGCGACGGCACGATCGGCTGGAAGATGGCCCCGACGTTCGCCGAATATTGGGGCAGCGCGACCGATTTACCGCCCGATTATTCCGCGATTGGCGCCCCGTCCCTCGCCATCTACGCCGGCGAGGACGAAGGCTATCGCCTGCCCGCCGACGCCAGCGCAGCCGAAAAGGCCGCCCTCGCCGCTTATCTCTCGGGTCCGCTCGCGCAATGGCTCGAAACCAGCAAGACCCAATTCCGCTCTGGCCCCGGCTCGCGCGAAGTGGTGACCATGGACGCGGGCCATTATCTGTTTCTCCAGCGCCCGGCCGAAACCCAGCGCCTGATAGAAGACTTTCTCGCCCGCAACGGCCTCTGATCGCATCTGGCCCTCACCCGCCGCGTGGCTTATGCAGTCACCGGACCGTTACTGGGGGCTTATTCAATGACCACATGGATCATCATCGGCGTCATCGTTCTGGCGCTGTTTTTCGTCATCGGCATCTACAACCGGCTGGTGCGCCTGCGCGCGCTGGTCAAGGAAGGGTTCAGCGGGATCACCGTCCAGTTGCGCCGCCGCGCCGACCTCATCCCCAATCTGGTCGAGGCGGTCAAAGGCTATGCCGCCCACGAGAAATCGACGTTCGAGGCGATCACCGCGGCGCGCGCGACGATGGCCGGCGGCGGCGTTGCCGCGACCGCTGCCGCCGACGCGACGATGACCGGATTGATCGGACGCCTGTTCGCCGTCGCCGAGGCCTATCCCGAGCTTCGCGCGAGCGAGAATTTCCAGCAGCTGCAGGGCGAGTTGTCCGCGATCGAGACCGAGCTGCAGGCGTCGCGGCGCTATTACAACGCCACCGTCCGCGACCTCAACACCGCGATCCAGACCTTTCCTTCGGTACTGATCGCGCGGCCGATGGGGTTCAGCGAGGAGCCTTCGTACGAAGATCCCGATCCCGCGATCCAGAGCGCGCCCAAGGTCTCGTTCGACAAACCGGCGGCCTGAGCGATGCGCGCGCTGACCCGCGCCCTCCTGTTCCTGGTCGCGCTGCTGGGGTTCGGTTCGCCGGTGCAGGCCGAAGAGCGGATCACCGCTTTCGCCTCGACCATCACGGTCCACCAGGACGGCTCGCTCGATGTCGTCGAGCGGATCCTCGTCAACGTCGAGAATGTCGCGATTCGCCACGGCATCTATCGCGATTTCCCGACCCGCTACGCGGTGCCCAATGGCGGGAAGATGAAGGTCGCCATGACCTTCGTCGAGGCCAAGCTCGACGGCAGGCCGGTCGAGCATGATATCGAGAATCTGTCG
>JANNDN010000126.1:0-5835 GCA_031387795.1 Sphingomonas sp. | reverse complement strand
GCCGAGGTGACCGAGTTGATCCAGGGCTATACCATCGGCAAGACCGCCGAGCTGATCGACGAGGATTTCGTCCGCACCGTCTTCCCGCATCCGACGCTCAGCGAAATGATGCACGAAAGCGTCCTCGCCGCACTGGGTCGCGTGATCCACATTTGATGCGCCGGCTCCTCAAAGCCAGTTGCGCGGCGTCGCTTTTCGCCTTGACCGCGGCCACTGAGCCGACTGCCGAGGATTATGCGTCCGACGCCAAAGCGCTCGTGCCACTAATCGCTGCTGATTATGCCTACCTCGATCGACTTCCGGGAGGCGTAGTTCCCACTTCGCCCGAACTCGATGCCGAGCGCGACGCCGTGCGCGACAAGTCGGCGTTGCTCCATTATGCCGAAGACGTCCTGACCGCACTCGCCGACCACCACGCCAGCACGGGCAAGTCGTTCCCGGACGATTGGGCGCTCGTCCCGACCTACTCCGACCTTTGGGTGGAGCGCGTCAGCACCGGTTATGAAATCGATGCGGTGCGCCGTGATAGCCCGGCGGCAAAGGCAGGCATTCGGGCCGGCGAGCGACTTGTGGCAGTTGATGATCAGCCGATCGACGTCGCGGTTAATAAATTCTGGTCTCGAATTGGGCTGGCCGCGATCGGCGAACGCCTTCCGTTCGCCGCCCGAATCATCGCCGCAGGCCGTCGGGATCGCCCACGGTCCCTGACCATATCTGGCAAAGGGGGTCGGCGGACTATCGCGCTACCCAATCTCTACGCCAATCAGCCCGAGCGTCCGCCAGTCGCGCTCCGCGGGACGACGATCAGCATCAATAATTCGCTAGGTGATCAGGCCACGATCGCTGCATTCGACAAGGCAATGGCCTCGATCGGTGCGCATTCGTCGGTGACAATCGACCTCACAGATACACCGAGCGGAGGCAATACCAGCGTCGCGCGAGCGATGATGGGATGGTTCGTCCGCAAGGCGATGCCGTATCAACGGCACAACCAGCCGGCCGAGGAGCGCGAAACCGGGATCGCGCGGCAGTGGGTCGAGGAAGTGTTGCCACGGCCGGGCAAATATCATCCGGGCCGCGTCGAGGTTCGGGTCGGGCGCTGGACCGGCAGCATGGGCGAGGGATTGGCGGCTGGATTCGCTGCGATCGGCGCCCACGTCTGCGGAACGAGGATGGCTGGTCTCAAGGGGGCGGTGTATGATTTTGACTTGCCCAAGACCGGGCTTCGGGTGAAATTTCCCGCGGAGCGTCTGTATACCCTGGCTGGTCTGCCGCGAGAGGAGATCGTGCCCCCGCCATGCCAATGATCATCGGAGGCCGGCAGTAGCCGTCGATCGTCCAGGACAAGGCGATCGCGCTCGTCGAGGCGTCCCGCATCCGATGCTCAGCGAAATGATGCACGAGGCGGTGCTTTCGGCTTATGGGCGGGCATTGCACTATTGACGCCCTGCAGTCGTCACCCTGAACTTGTTTCAGGGTCCATTCTGGTCAAGGACGGCGCGAGGTTCGACGATGGATGCAGAAACAAGTTCAGCATGACGGGGGAAAAATGATGAAACATTTGCTGCTTGCGGTCTCGGCAATTGCTTTTGCCAGCCCGGCGATCGCCACCACGATGGTCACCGCCGATCGCTATCTCGACGTCCGCACTGGCCGATATATCGAAGGGCCGGCGATTCTGATCGGCGATGACGGCAAGATTACCGCGGTCGTCAAGGCGGCGGTGGTCCAGGTTCCCGAGGGCACCAAGCGCATCGATCTGCCGGGCATGACCCTGATCCCGGGCCTGATCGACATGCACACCCACCTCGGACCCGCCGACATCGCCGGCTATCGCTTCCTCGAATATACCGACAGCTTCTGGCCGATCGTCGCCACGGCCAGCGTGCGCGATATGCTCGACGGCGGTTTCACCACCATGCGCGTGGTCGGATCGAGCGACTGGGAGGATGTCGGGCTAAAACAGGCGATCGAGGCGGGCTACGTCGTCGGGCCGCGGATCGTTCCTGCCGGCCATGCGCTCGGCGCCACCGGCGGACATTGCGACGACACCTATATGCCGCCCAGCCTGCAGAAAAAGGTCAAAGAGGAAGGAATCGGCGATACTCCGGACGAGCTCAAATATCAGGTCCGCCGGCAACGCAAGTTCGGCGCCGAAGTAATCAAGGTGTGCGCGACAGGCGGCGTGTTCTCGCGCGGCGACACGCCCGGCCAGCAGCAGCTGACCGTTCCTGAGCTGAGAGCGATTGCCGACGAGGCCCATATGCAGGGCCTGCGCGTCGCCGCCCATGCCCACGGCGCGAGCGGCATCCGCGCGGCGATCGAGGCCGGGATTGATACCATCGAACACGCCAGCCTGGTCGATGATGAAGGCATTCGAATGGCGAAGGCGCGGAAGCAGCCGGTGTGGTTTTCGATGGACATCAAGAACACCGATTACACCCAGGCCGAAGGCAAGAAGAATGGCGAACTCGAGGACAATATCCGCAAGGATCGCGAGATCGGGCAGGTTCAGCGCGACAACTTCCGGAAGGCCCATCGCGCCGGTGTGCGCATGGTGTTCGGCTCCGACGCCGGAGTGATGCCCCACAAGATGGTGCCGCAGCAATTCGCGACCATGGTCGAATATGGAATGACCCCGCTCGAGGCGATCCAGGCGGCAACGATCAATGGCTCCGAGGCGCTCGGACGCAATGATGTCGGCGTGATTGAAGCGGGCCGCTACGGCGATCTGGTCGCCGTTGCTGGCGATCCGCTGACAAACGTCCGGCTGCTCGAGCATGTGGCTGCGGTGATCAAGGGCGGGACGGTCGTGAAAGGCCCCGGCGCGACGCGATGAGTTCACCCGCCGCGAGCACCCGGACGATCGTCGTCGCGCTCGCGGCGAACTTCGGGATTGCGGTCTCCAAGTTCATTGCGGCGGCGATTACCGGATCATCGGCAATGCTGACCGAGGGCGTGCACAGCGTCGTCGATTGCACCAACCAATTGCTGCTGCTGTGGGGCCGTCGCCAGGCGCGCAAGCCGGCCGATGAATTTCACCCGTTCGGTTACGGCCGCGAGCTCTATTTCTGGAGTTTCGTCGTCGCGGTGCTGGTGTTCGCGCTCGGCGCCGGCGTCTCGATCTACGAAGGCATCATTCACATCGCCGACCCCGAACATGCGGGTTCGCCGATGGTCGCTTATATCGTGCTTCTGATCGCCTTCCTGCTCGACGGCTGGTCGACGGCCGAGGCGTTCAAGGAATTTCGCGCCGCCAAGGGCAAGCTCGGCTGGATCGACGCAATCCGCCGCTCAAAGGACCCGGCGGGGTTTATCGTCCTGCTCGAGAACGGCGCGGCGATGGCCGGGATCGTCGTTGCCGCGGTCGGCCTGGCCCTCGCCCAGGCGACCCACAATCCATTTTACGACGGCGCCGCCTCGGTCGTCATCGGCATCATCCTGGGGGTCACGGCCTTCATTCTCGCTTATGAATCGAAGGCCTTGCTCATCGGCGAGGCGGCCGATCCGGAAATGGTCGCGGCGCTGCGCGCGATGCTGGAAGGCCGCGGGGGTGTGACCGCGGTGGGTGAAGTGCTGACGGTGCACAGCTCGCCCGACCAGATCACGGCGATGCTGTCGGTCGATTTTCGTGACGACATGAGCGCGCGTCAGGTCGAGGCCCTGGTATGCGCGGTCGAGCGCGATGTGGAGAAGCGGTTTCCGGCCGTCCAGCGGCTGTATATCCGACCGCGCAGCCGCGTCGACCTTGAGCGATGCGATGAGGAGCAAAAAGCATGAAGGGTTTTCACGACAATATCGAAACGCTGACCACCGGCAATGCCGATTTCCGGCGCGTGCTCTACACCGGCAAGCACCTTCAGCTCGTTCTGATGACGCTGCCCGCAGGATGCGACATCGGCGCCGAAGTGCACGAGGATCGCGACCAGTTCTTCCGCTTCGAGAACGGGTCGGGCGAAGTCGACATCGATGACAACACCTACAGGGTCGGCGATGGCAGCGGGATTATCGTCCCCGCCGGCGCCCGCCACAATGTCCGCAACACCGGCGACGCGCCACTCAAGCTCTACACTTTGTACGGCCCGCCCGAGCATGTGGACGGGCTGGTCCAGGCGACCAAGGCAGATGCTTTGGCGAGTCACGAAGAGTGGGACGGCAAGACCAGCGAATAGCTGCCGTTGCGTCTGCCCGCCGTCCTCTTAAGGTGAGCGCCATGACAGCAAAGATGATCATCGCCGCCGCGATTGCGGCCTCCAGCACGTCAGCGCTCGCCGCGCCCACCTACATTCACGCCGGCCGTTTGATCGCGGTTCCGGGGAAAGCGGTTCGCGGACCCTCGACCATCGTCGTCGACGGGGGGCGGATCGTTTCGGTCGAGGACGGCCATGTCGCCGCTCCGGCGGGGGCGGCGACGATCGACCTTCGGGGCAAGACCGTGCTTCCTGGCTTGATCGACAGCCATGTCCACCTTGCGTCCGATCGCGGCGGCGAGGCGGGGCTGATCGCGTACATGCGCGAAGAGCCGCAGATGAACGCGCTCGAGGCGCAGATGAACGGCATGAAGACCCTGCGCGCCGGCTTCACTACCGTCCGCAACCTCGGCGACGAGGGAGCGACACTGGCACTGAGGGAGGCGATCGCTCGCGGCTGGGTGCAGGGTCCGCGGATCATCGACTCCGCGCAATCGATCTCGACCACCGGCGGGCACATGGACGGGCGCGGCGGTCTCAACGACGACCTCGTCGCGCATCTGCCCGTGCCCGAGAATCTGTGCGACAGCGTCGAGACCTGCCGCAAAGTCGTGCGCCGCCAGATCGACCGCGGCGCCGATGTCATTAAGTTCGCCACCACCGGCGGGGTCAACAGCGGCACCGGCCTTGCCACGCGGATGTTCGAGGATGAGGCGCGGGCGCTGGTCGAAACGGCCCACGCCTACGGTCGCAAGGTCGCGGTCCACGCCCACGGTGCCGATGGCATCAAGCTGGCGTTGCGTGCCGGCGCCGATTCGATCGAGCATGGAACCCAGATGGACGATGAGATCGTTCGCACGATGGTTCGCCAGGGGACTTATTATGTGCCGACGCTGTCGACCGTGAACGGCTATCTCGAGCGACTCGCGGCCAACCCCGACGCCTACGAACCGAGCGTCAAGAAACAGATCGACTGGCGCATCGGGATCACCGGGCAATCTTTGCTCAAAGCGGTCCCGGCGGGCGTGAAAATCGCTTACGGCACCGACGCCGGCGTATCCAAGCACGGCCGCAATGCCGACGAGTTCGAATTGCTGGTCAAGTTCGGAATGACCCCGGTCGAGGCGCTCAAGGCGGCGACGGTCAATGCCGCCGACCTGCTCGGCCTGGCCGGCGAAGTCGGCACGATCGAGGCGGGCAAGAGCGCCGACATCATCGCCGTCGACGGCGATCCGCTCGCCGACGTTAAGGTGCTCAAACAGGTCGATTTCGTGATGGCCCGCGGCGACGTGGTGATGAGCGATCGATGAGTCGAGTACCGGCGCGCATCGCGGCTTTTACTTTTCCTTGACCTCGAACGCCTAGAAATGGGCGCATTCAACGGTCGTGGATGGGGACGATGCAGGGCTGGAAACATCTGTTGGTCGGGTCCGGCTTCCTCACCTTTGCAGCCTTCCAGGTCGTGTGGGGCGGCTCATTCTGGTTGATCGCCTTGCCGGTCGTGGCGTCTGGATTTTTCTTCTTTCGCGCCTTCACGGGCCAGACCGGAACACCGGGCGCGGACCTCAACCTTGCCGTCGATTTCATCCGTGACCCGCTCGATACGGTGCTCGATGAAGCGGCTGCGCGCCTCGACGGCAATCAG
>JANNDN010000087.1:0-18622 GCA_031387795.1 Sphingomonas sp. | reverse complement strand
TTTGATATTTGTTGATTATGATGACTACAAAAAACTTACCTCGAAATCGAGGGCCGAAGATTTTTTCCGCGGCACCCTCTAGAACATCTATCGGAGGTTCTTAATTTTGTCATTATGCGGTATTAGCAGTCGTTTCCAACTGTTATTCCGCACCCAAGGGCAGATTCCCACGCGTTACGCACCCGTGCGCCACTAGACCCGAAGGTCTCGTTCGACTTGCATGTGTTAGGCATGCCGCCAGCGTTCGTTCTGAGCCAGAATCAAACTCTCAAGTTGATATACGATCAAGGCCCGGAGGAATAATCCAAGCCAAGACCGGCATCTCTGGGAGCCGTTCCTGCACAAATTCACAATCTGGTGTGTTTGCGTTTTTGAGACATATGAGCCGACGCCGCGAAGCAAGCCCCGCGACGGCGTCCATAAGGAACGGCATAAATTTGACCGATCGAACGATACCCAGAGGCTATCGCAGACCGGGCCGCCGCCCACATGTCCCTTCATCTAAACCAACAATGTCAAAGAGCCGACGCGTTTCCTCCCCCGGTTCGAATGGTTCCGGGTATCGGTTGACCGACTAGAGAAGGCGCGAAACGAACGCGATGCCCTCAAGAGGGCCGCGTCCGCTGCTGGAGGGCCATATATGGGGAGGTGTTCGGCACGTCAACCGGCTTTTTTACAACTATGTTGCAAGGCCCGATGGCGCGCGGAGCTAACCCCCAAAGGCGTCCCGTCGACCCTAGATAGGAGTTCGCGGCCGCAAATCAAGGCGTTGGCGTCACGCGCTCTGAATGTAAGCGCGCATCGCCGCCGCCTCGGCCTCGATGCTTTCCATGCGGTATTTGACGAGGTCGCCGATCGAGACGATCCCGCACAGGCGATCGTCCTCGACGACTGGCAGATGGCGGATTCGCCGCTTGGTCATCAGCGCCAGCGCGGAGAGCACGCCGACGTCGGTGGCTGCGGTAATCGCCGGAGCGGTCATCGCCTTCGCGACCGGCCAGTCGAGGGCCTCTGCGCCATGCTCGCTGAGGCAATAAATGACATCGCGCTCCGAGACGATCCCGACGATTCGCTCGCCGTCGACCACGGGCATCGCCCCGATCCGTTTGGTCGCCAGCCGGCTCACTGCCTCGCCAAGGGTTGAATCGCCGGTGATGGTCGCGACCTCGCGGCCCTTCGAGGTCAATACGGCGGCGATCGTCATGGCATTCTCCCGGACTTCCGCCAGGCTCTTAGCATATCGGGTTGATCGTCTCACGCCCCGCGCCCAAAGAAAAGCCGTGCCGCGACCCGACCCCGCCCCGACAGCGCATAGCGCGCTCCGCCGCCGCTTCTGGCGGATTTTCCGCATTCTCGTTCTGCTGTCGGTGGTCGTCGCGGCGCTCGCCGTCGCGCTGGTTGCGAAGGGGCAGGACGAGTGGCGCATCCACATGTTGATCGCGACCGGACTCGGGATCGGCTTTACTATGCTCGTTGGAACCGCGCTGATGACGCTGACCTTCCTCAGCGCGTCGAGCGGGCACGACGAGGCGGCCACGACCAAAAGGACCAGGGATGAGTGAATTTGACCGCGTACCGATCTTGCGGCTGATGCCGGCTCCGGCGGACATCAACGCCAATGGCCCCAACTTCGGCGGCTGGGTGCTGAGCCAGATGGACATCGCCGCGGGCATCGTCGCCTCGCGCCGCGCCAAGGGGCCGGTCGCGACCGTCGCTATCGAGGCGATGAAGTTCATCTCGCCGATTCACGTGCGTGACCTGGTGTCGGTGTTTGCCGAGGTCGAGCGAACCGGGAAGACGTCAATGGGGGTGAGGATCGAGGTCGTGGCGCACCGCGACCTCGGCCAGACCGAGGTCAAGGTCACCGAAGGCCTGTTCACGTTCGTCGCGCTCGATGCCAATCACCGTCCGCGAATGGTCGAGCCGGACTGACCGGACCGCCGTTCAGGCGACCGGGGCCACCCCGTCGTCGCCATCGGTTGGCCTGACGGTGCGAGCGCGGCGGCGCGGCTTGGCTGGCTCCTCACTCGACGGAGCTGCGGCTTCATCGCTGTCGTCGGGTCGGCCGATCGCCGGCGGCAGCGCGCTCAACGGCAGAGCGTCCCCGCCATTGGCGCGCTTGCGCCGAACCGGGCGCTCCTCGCGGGCCTCGGGCTCGTCCTCGTCGCGGCGCTCGGTCCGCTGGCGCGGGCGGTCGTCACTTTCAACACGCTCGGGCCGTGGGCGGGGCGGCTCGTCGGCGTCGAACCGCTCAGCTCTCTGGCGCGGCCGCTCGTCGGCTTCGAACCGCTCGGTCCGCTGGCGAGGGCGCTCGTCGGCCTCGAAACGTGGGCGCCGCTCACGGCTCGGAGAGCGATCCGGCTGGTCGTCCTGCGACTCCTGGCCCTCGATCTCGCCGCCTTCGTCGTCGCCGTCCTCATCGTCGAGATCGTCGTCGCCGCGGCGCGGCCGCTGATCCTCGGACCGCGGCCGGTTTTCGCCCAGCACACGGAAATAATGATCCGCGAACTGGAGGTAATATTCGGTCTGGACGCGGTCGCCCGCAAGCTGCGAATCGCGCGCCATGCTCTTGTATTTTTCGAGCAGTTGCGCCGCATTGCCGCGCTGGCGGTTATCCTGGCGATTGCCCGGCTGTCCGCCCTGGCCCTGGCCCGGTGTCCGCTGCCCCCCGCGGCCGCGACGGCGGCCACCCTGACGATTGTTGATCAAATCTACGTCCTTACGCGGTAATCCTGGTGGCCCCTTTGGCTGGTCCGAACAGGACAGCGCTGGGCTGTCCCGCTTTTCGATCCGGTGCGCACTTCAAGCGCTGGTCAATCGGCCGATGCGTCGGGGGTCGGTACGGGATGCGCTCGCAAAGCTTTCGTGGTGGAGCGGGCCCGGCCCTGATGCATGATGTAATGGCCCGAAGGCACTCTGCCAAGCTATTTTCTGCGGGGCGGGGTCAGGAGCACCGCGCGGGGCCGGTTTGCGAGGTCGTGAGCGAGCCGTGGCTGGAGACCGCTGGCACCCAGGATAGCGAGCGCCGCGGTGGCCTGGTCGGCACCGATCTCGATCGCCGCGAATCCGTCTTCGGTGAGGAGGCGCGCAAGCTGCGGCGCGAGAACGCGATGGGAATCGAGGCCGTCCTCACCCGCGAACAGCGCCTCTTCGGGCTCGAACTCGCGCACGCCAGGCCCCAGTTCGTCACCAGTCCCGACGTAAGGCGGATTGCACAGGATCAGGTCGAAGCGCTCGGTGATGCCGGTGGCCCAATCGCCGACGCGCAGGTCGGCGCGCTGCTCGAGTCCGAGCCGACGGGCATTGGCCGCGGCATAACTTAATGCCTGCCGCGAGCGCTCGACACCCACGCCAGTTGAACCCTTCCAGATATCGAGCGCGGCGAGCAACAAGGTGCCCGGGCCGGTCCCGAGATCGAGAATCCGCTGCGGTCCGGCCGTGCCGGTAAAATGCTCGACCGCCGAGGCGATCAGCACCTCGCTGTCGGGGCGGGGGACAAGCGCCCCCGGGCCGACGTGGAGCTCGATGTCCCAGAAGGCGCGCCGGCCGGTGATGTAAGCAATCGGCTCGCCCGAGGCCCGGCGCTCGACCATCGCGGCAAAGCGCGCCGGGACCGTCTTGGGCGCCGGCGGGTCGAGCAACAGCCGGTCGCGATCGATCCCCAGCGCTTCGGCCATCAGCAGTTCGGCATCGAGGCGCGGGCTGTCGCTGGTCGCGCTCAAGGTCCGGGCCGCCTGGTCCAGCGCCCGCGCGATCGGACTCACGCCTCGTCCAGGCCCGCCAGCCGCTCGGCCTCGTCCTCGCTGGTCAGCGCCTCGACGATGGTGCCGAGCGCGACTCCTTCGAGCACTTCCTCGAGCTTGTGGAGGGTCAGATTGATGCGGTGATCGGTGACCCGGCCCTGCGGATAATTATAGGTGCGGATGCGCTCCGAGCGGTCGCCCGAGCCGACCATCGACTTGCGCGCTCCGGCGCGTTCGTCGGCAAGGCGCGAGCGCTCCAGTTCGAACAGCCGCGTCCGCAGCACCTTGAGCGCCTTGGCCTTGTTCTTGTGCTGGCTCTTCTCGTCCTGCTGGATGACCACCAACCCGCTCGGCAAATGGGTGATGCGGACCGCGCTATCGGTGGTGTTGACCGACTGGCCTCCGGGTCCCGACGAGCGATAGACGTCGATGCGCAGATCGGAGTCGTTGATCTGGACGTCAACGTCCTCCGCCTCGGGCAGCACCGCGACCGTCGCCGCCGAGGTGTGGATGCGCCCGCCGCTTTCGGTCACCGGAACGCGCTGGACGCGGTGGACACCGCTTTCGTATTTCAGCTTGGCGAACACGCCCGAGCCGCTGATCGAGGCGATCGCTTCCTTGTAGCCGCCGAGCTCGGACGCGCTGGCCGAGATGAGCTCGAACCGCCATCCCTGCAACTCGGCGAAGCGCTGGTACATCCGCAGCAACACAGCGCCGAACAAAGCCGCCTCGTCGCCGCCGGTGCCGGCGCGGATTTCGAGCATCGCCGCGCGCTCGTCGGCGGCGTCGCGGGGCAGCAGCTTGACCGCCAGCGCGCGCTCAGCGACCGGGAGCCGTTCGCGGATCGCCTGCGCCTCGTCCTGCGCCATCTCCTTGAGTTCGGCCTCGGCGGTCGCATCCTGCAACAAACCCTCGAGCACCTGCAACTCGGCGCGCAGCCGGCGCACTTCGCGCGCGGCGTCGGCGACGGGCTCGATCGCGGCATAATCCTTGGACAGCCGGACGAACTCCTCGGGCGCGACATCGCCCGCCGACATCGCCTGCCCAAGCTCGTGCTTGCGCGCTTCGATCGACGCGATCCGTTCGGACGAGATGGAGGTCATTGCGCCAGCGCTTGAGCGATCAGATCGAGCGAGACCAGACGCTGCTCGCCGCTCCCGAGATCCTTGAGCTGGGCGCTGCCCGACGCCAGCTCCGCCTCGCCGATGATCAGCGCGAAGCGGGCGCCCGCGCTATTGGCCTTGCTCATCCTCCGCTTGAGGTTGCCGCGATAGGCCATGTCGGCGGCAACGCCCTCGCGGCGCAATCCGGCGAGGATCTTCTGCGCCTCGGCGTCCGCCTCCTCGCCGAGCGGCACGATGACGACGTCGGGCCGCTCGGGCTCGGGCGCGTTGATCATCATCGCCAGGCGCTCGATCCCCGCCGCCCTGCCGACCGCCGGCGTATGCGGGCCCCCTAGGCTTTCGATCAGCCCGTCGTAGCGGCCGCCGGCCAAAACGGTGCCCTGCGCGCCAAGGCGGTCGGTGACGAATTCGAACGCGGTGTGACGGTAATAATCGAGGCCGCGAACCAGCCGCGGGGCGCGTTCCCACGCGACCCCGGCGGAATCGAGTCCGGCGGTAACCGCGGCGAAGAAGTCCGCTGCCTCGGCGGTCAGATGCTCGTCGATGGTCGGGGCGCTGTCGATCACCGGCCAGTCCTGATGCGCCTTGCTGTCGAGGATGCGCAGCGGGTTGCGCTCGAGGCGGTCGCGGCTGTCCTCGCTGAGCGCTGCTGCATGACCGCGGAAATGCTCGAGCAACGCGGCGCGCCATTGGTCGCGGGTTTGCGGGTCGCCGAGCGTGTTGAGCTGGAGCACCGCGCCCGTGATCCCGAGCTCCTTGAGCAACTGGTCGGCGAAGGCGAGAATCTCGATGTCCGCCTGGGGCTCGCCGGCGCCGATGATCTCCGCATCGAGCTGGTGGAATTCGCGGAAGCGGCCCTTTTGCGGGCGCTCGTAGCGGAAGGCCGAGCCGTGGGTCGCGACCTTCAATGGCGCGTGCTGCTGCCACCCCTCGCTCAGGAAAGCGCGACAGATTCCGGCGGTGAATTCGGGCCGGAGCGTGATCGATTCGCCGCTGCGGTCGTCGAACGAATACATCTCCTTCGACACCACGTCGGTGGTCTCGCCCATCGTCCGAGCGAACACCGCTGTCGGCTCGATCGTCGGCACCTCGACCCGCTTGAAGCCGAACAACCGGCGCACCCGGTCGAACGCAGCGATCACCGCGGCGAGGCGGTCGGCGTCTTCTCCGAGCAGGCTCTGGGTGCCCCGGACGGGCTGCGGCGTGGTCATGGGTCGGCGCTAAAGCACATTTCGCCGACGGGGGGAAAGCGCCGCGCTTATTGATGCGGGTTGGGCGGCGCTTGCGGCGCAGTTCCCGGCGCGGCCGGGTGGCGGTACGCGCGCAGCGGCGGCAGGAACAGCTTGCGGATCGAAAAACTCACCGTCCGCCCCTGCGGATCGAGCAAATCGGGCTGATAGCCGACCGGGGTCAGCCGAGCGTTATCGCGCACCTTCTGTTTGCTATCGAACAGATTCTCCACCCCGAACCGCACCTGGGTGCCGCGCAGCAGCGGGTATCGGGCGACCAGGTCCAGCCGCTCGCCGAGATTGGCGAACAGGCGCAGGTTGAATGTGCCGAGCGGGGCGAAGTCGAGCTTGCCCGATGGGCCGCCGTCGACCCGGGTTCCGCTTTTCCAATCGTGCGACAATCGCGCGCCGAGGCCATTGTTGGCCCATCCCCCTTCCAGTTCGATCTGGTGGCGCGAACGGCCTCCGCCGCCGTCCGCCGCTTCGCCGTCGAGATAATCGAGCAATGGCAGGCCGGGCCGGATCCGCACTTCGTCCATGAGCAGCAAGGTGTGATAGGCCGAGAATTGCAAGCGCCCGCCGTTCCTGCCGCCGCCACCGAAGCCGCCGCGCCCGCCGCCGCCGTGGCCAGGCCTGCCGCCCGCACTCCCGCTGTCGGGACCGACCCCGGGCGGCGGACCGCCGTCGGCGCCGTGGACGAAGGTCACCGTATCGCCCGGCTGTGGCGGCGGCGCATTGACGGCACCGCCGGTAGCCTCGGCGCGTCCGCGGATGCGGTCGATGGTCGAGCTCGACGGGCGCGCGGTCCGCAGCGGCTTGGTGAAGTTGAACCCCCAGCGGATCTGTGCGCGGTCGGCGCGGTCGAAATTGACCGGCCGGAAATCGACGCGGATCAGATTGCCCGCGGAATCGCGCTGAAAGCGATCGGGAAAGGCCGCCTCGAGTGCGGGCGTCTGACCCGGAAAAGGAGTGACCGGATCGGTCAGCCGCGAGGCGACATAATCGACCCGCAGGTCGAGATCGATCTTCTCCAGCGGCCGATAGGTCCCGCCGATCTTGAACACATTGCGTTTGTCCGCGGATAAATCGGGATTGCCGCCGCTGACCCCATCGACCAGCACGGTTTCGCCGGTGCGGTAATCGAACACGCGTGTGCCGGGGGTGACGAGTAACGGGTCGCCCAATTGCTGGAGGCTCGGCGCGCCCTCTTCGCGGGTCCAGGATGCGATCAGGTTGAGTCGCTCGGCCGGCGACCATACCACCCCGCCACCGACGGTCAGCAGCGAGCCGACGTCAGACAGTCGCTCGATCTCGGCATTGGCGTTGAGCGACAGATTGCCGAGCGCCGACAGCGCACCGCCACGGCGGGCGATCGGCAGGTCGATACTGGCCGAGCCGCTCAGGCGATCGCGCCCGAGGTCGCTGCGTGTTTCAAGCCCGCTGCTAGTTGAGCGCGATGTGAGGTCGCGGGTATCGCCACCGACGCGCAGAGTTACCGAGGCGCGGCCAGCCGGAAGCTCGGCGAGCGGGCCGTTGAGGACGAGGTCGAGGTCGCCGCTGCGATTGGTCGAGCGGGCGCGATCGCGCGGGAAACTGTCGGCCAGCGCGCCGAGATCGCCGAGCGGGTCGAGCGTCGGGTCGCCCGCGTCGATGCGCGCCTGGATCGCGGAAACATCGGGCGATCGGTCGGTGCGGGTGACGCTTCGCGACTGGTCCGTATTGCCGGTCAGCGACCAGCGCCAGCTTCCCCGATTGCCGTTGAGCGCGAGCCCGGCGTGGGCCGAGACGGTATCGGTGTCGCGGGTCAACGCGCCGAAATCTCCGAACGCGCGAAGCACGCTGGTGCTGTCGGGAAGGACCAGCTCGGCGGTCGGCACCCCGAACAAGGATTGGCCGTCGGTGCGGGCGAGTTCGCCGTTCACGGTCGCCGAGATATTGCCGAGGATCGTGCGGTTGTAAGTACCACGCAAGCGCAGCAGCGAGCGCTCACCGATCAGCGTACGAAAGGCGCGCGGATCGACCGGGTCGGGCAATGTGGCGAGCGGCGTCAAAGCGATGTCGCGCTCGTTCTCGGTCAGCGGCGAGGCGCCCTCGGCGGTTGCCGTCAGCGTGGTCCGGCTGGT
This sequence comes from Sphingomonas sp., assembly GCA_031387795.1. Lineage (GTDB taxonomy): Bacteria > Pseudomonadota > Alphaproteobacteria > Sphingomonadales > Sphingomonadaceae > Sphingomicrobium. Next base: position 10,403 of record JANNDN010000087.1, on the reverse strand, counting down.
CTCGCCGATCAGCAAACGCGACGCCTCGGCCTCGCCACCGATGCGCCCGCCCGCGGTCGGAATCTCGATCTCGGCGCGGGTCGCGGTCGAGCGGAAGCGCGAGCGCAGGACGATGTTCACCACCTTCTGATCGGCTCGGTAGCCATATTTGAGCGCCACTTCCTCGGGCAGGATATCGACCCGCACGATCGCTTCTGGCGGAATGTCGTGAACTTCGCGGAAGCCCGACGTGCGCTGGCCATTGAGGAGCACGATCGGCTGTCCTCCGCCGCGCCCGCGCGCGCTGCCGGTCTGCGGCGCGATCGCCTCGAGCAGCTCGGCGACATTGGCCGCGCCATAGGAACGGACATCGCGCGCATCGAGCTGGTTCTCGGGCGGGATGTCGCCGATCACCGCGCCGCGCTCGCGCTGCCCAAGGATGACGATCTCGTCTTCGGCTTCCTCGTCCGTGACCGTCGGGTCGGCGGCGAGAACCTCGGGTTCGGCTGGCGGCGCGATCGCCGGGTCCACCGTTGAGTGCTGAGCATGCGCCGCCATCTCCGCAACCAGCATCCCGGCCGAACCGGTCAGGATTCTTGCCCATCCGCGCATTCAAATTCTCCGATCCACTGCGACCAGGCTGTTCGGTCGTGGTCCGCAGGTGAACGAGTCATTTATCCTGGTCAGGTTTCGACCAATGGTATGCAATTCGATGACTGACAGCGGAGTTGTCGGACAATTGGCCTTATTTGTCTGCCCGTGTTGCGCGGTCAGGCGGTCAGCCTGAGCCCCGCGATCGCCGCGACGATCACCAGGATGAGCAGCGCCCGGACGAGGCCCGCCGGCTCGCCGAAGAAGGCAATCCCGACCAGGACCGTCCCGACCGCTCCAATTCCTCCCCATACAGCATAAGCCGTTCCCATCGGGATCGACCGCGCGGCGAGTTCGAGCAATCCCATGCTGATCGCGACCGAGATCAGGAAGGCGATCGTCCACGGCAGGTTGCGGAAACCGTCGACGTAGCGGAGCGAGGTCGTGAAGCCGACTTCAAACAGCCCGCCGAGGATCAGCCACAACCAGGGCATAAAGCGATCATCCTTTTACTGGACCTCGTCCAATTGGGCTTTAGGTTCGCGGGCCATGCACAACCGGCGTACCCTGGGCAAGAGCATCGCACCGTGGCGCTTCGTCCTGTTCTTCATTGTCCTGCTGACGGCCTGCACCGCGGGCGGGCTCGGGATGCAGGATCCGTGGCTTGGCCTGATGTCCGGGTTCGACATCGCCGCCGCCCTTTTTCTGCTTACCTGCGTGCCGGTCCTCAAGATCCGCGATCCCGAGGTGATCGAGCGCGCGGCGGAGCACAACGACGCCAACCGCACCGAGCTGCTGGTCCTGACCGGGATCGTCATGGCGGTTCTGCTGATCGCTATCGCCGCGGTGACGGCCAAGGTCGAGCCCGAACCGTGGACCAAGGCGATCGTCATCCTGACCCTGTTCCTCGCCTGGCTGTTCAGCAATATGGTCTATGCGCTGCACTATGCGCACATGGCCTATATGCAGCCGGGCAAGGGCAGCGCCGGGCTTGCGTTCGCGAACACCGCGCAGCCGGTCTTTTGGGACTTCGTCTATTTCGCCTTCACCATCGGAATGACTTTCCAGACCTCGGACGTGGCGATCACCAGCGACCGCATCCGGCGCGTGGTGACCGTCCACAGCTTCGCCGCCTTCATCTTCAACATCGGCGTGCTGGCTTTCACCATCAACGTCCTTGGCGGCTCGAGCTAGGCGACCGCCTCGATCTCGGGCTCGGTCGCCGCGGCCTTGCCCTGGCGTGCTGCGATCAGGCAGCCGCCGACGATCAGCACCGCCCCGGCGAGCGTGATCGGTGAGACCGGCTCGGCGAAGAACAGCCAGCCCAATGCCGCGGCCCAGATGAACGCTGAATATTCGGTAACCGAGAGATAGCTCGCTTGCCCACGAGCGTAGGCGAAGGCGAACAGCAGGACCCCCGCGGTCGACATCAGCGAGGCCGCCACCAGCGCCGGCCAATGCCCCGTCGGAAAAGCGACTCCGCCGAGGAACGGGATCGACAGCAGCATCACCGACGCGATCGTGACGTTCTGGAAGAAGGTAATCTCGGGCGGGCGAGCGGCCATCGCCTGCGCGCGCATGAGCACGATGTTGATTGCGTAGCAGACCGCCGAGAACAGGATCGCCGCGCTGCCCAGAAGCGCGTCCCGCCCCAGATCGGCGCGGGCCTGACCGGCGAGGATCAGCGCGACCCCGCCGAACGCCACCAACGATGCCAGCACGATCCGCCGCCCGACGGTCTCGCCCAGGAAGATGGCGGACAGGACCAAGGCGATGAGCGGGGCAATGAAGGTCAGCGCGATCGCCTGGGCCATCGGCGTGCGAGCGAGTCCCCAGAAGAAAGCGACGCCCATCGCGCTAATGATGATCCCGCGACCGACGTGGAGCTTGAGCGTCCGCCGGTTCGGCCAGCCTTTGCGCCCGGGCAGATAGATAAGCGCGCCGAGCGTCGCGCCGAGGAGCGAGCGCCACACGCTGATCACATAGATTCCGAGCGCGATGACCAGGCTTTTCATCACCGCGTCCATGACGCTGAGCACCCCGACCGCGGCGAGCGCGACGGCGAAGGACAAAATGGGGCGCTGCTCGACGCTGTTCATCGACCCGCGCTAGGCGGACTATTCGGCGGCGTCGAGAGTCGGTTCGAGCGCGGCGGTCTCGGCCTCAAGCTCGGCCGCTTTGGCCTCGACCAGACGAACGATATGGTCGACCATGTCGGCATCCTGGACATGATGGTCGGTGACCCCCGACAGATAGACCATGTGGGTGCCGTTGCCGCCGCCGGTGATGCCGATGTCGGTCTCGCGCGCCTCGCCCGGCCCGTTGACCACGCAGCCAAGCACGGAGAGGCTCATCGGGGTCTTGATGTGCTGCAAGCGGTCCTCGAGCGCCTCGACCGTGCGGATGACGTCGAAGCCCTGGCGCGCGCAGCTGGGGCACGACACCACCCGGACGCCGCGGCTGCGGATGCCCATCGACTTGAGGATTTCGTAGCCGACCCGGACTTCCTCCTCGGGCTCGGCGGACAGCGACACGCGGATGGTGTCGCCGATCCCGGCCCACAGCAGGCTCCCGATCCCGATTGCGCTCTTGACCGTGCCGCCGATCAGGCCGCCAGCCTCGGTAATGCCGAGATGGAGGGGGCAATCGACCTGGTCGGCGAGCTGTTGATAAGCGGCGACCGCGAGGAACAGGTCACTCGCCTTCACCGCCACCTTATAATCGCGGAAGCCGTGGTCCTCGAGAATGCGGATGTGATCGAGCGCGCTTTCGACTAAGGCCTCGGGGCAGGGCTCGCCATATTTTTCGAGCAGGTCCTTCTCGAGGCTTCCGGCATTGACCCCGATGCGGATCGCGCAGCCATTGGCCTTGGCCGCATTGACGACCTCGCGGACCCGCTCGTCGGACCCGATATTGCCCGGGTTGATGCGCAGGCAGGCGGCGCCGGCATCGGCCGCTTCGAGCGCGCGCTTGTAGTGGAAATGGATGTCGGCGACGATCGGGACCCGCGCCTCGCGCACGATCTCCTTGAGCGCCGCACTGGCTTCGCGGGTCGGGACCGAGACCCGGATAATGTCGGCCCCAGCCTCCTCGCAGCGGCGAATCTGCTCGATCGTCGCAGGCGCATCCTCGGTCGGCGTGTTGGTCATGGTCTGGACGGTGACGGGCGCATCTCCGCCGACGGCGACGGAACCGACCATGATCTGGCGCGACACGCGGCGCTCGATCGATCGCCAGGGACGAAGTGAGGACATGACCGCCATATAGGGGCAGCGCGCCCGCTCGGCAAAGCGAATGGGAGAATCGCGGGCGATTGCAACCTGTGATAAGCATCCGTCCAGTTCGTCGATCGGGGGCCGGATGACCGAACATGCGCGAATCAGGAAGGCCGGGGCGCCGCGCCGCCCGTCGCTTCGCGCCTCCCGCCGAAGGAAGCGGTCCGCGGCGCGCTACTTCGCGTTCCTTAGCTACAGTCACAAGGACGACGCGCTGGCCGACTGGCTGCATCGCGAGCTCGAGCAATTTCGGGTCCCCACGGCGCTGGTCGGGCGGATCACCGAGCATGGCGCGATCCCGCGCCGGCTGACCCCGATCTTCCGCGACGAGCGCGAACTAGCCGCCGCCGACGATCTTGGCGACGAGATCGAGGGGGCGCTGGCCAACTCGCAATTCCTGATCGTGCTATGCTCGCCCCACGCCGCGCGGTCGCACTGGACCAATGCCGAGATCGACCGCTTCAAGCGCAGCCGCCCCGACGGCTGCATCCTGGCGGTGATCGCGGCCGGCGAGCCATTCGCATCCGAAGTCGCGGGGAGCGAAGCCGAGGAATGCTTCCCGCCCGCGCTTCGCCATCGCTACGACCGGCTCGGGCGGCCGACGACGAAACGCGCCGAGCCGCTGGCCGCCGATTTGCGCGGCGAGAGCGCCGCCCGCCGCTCCGGCTTCCTCAAGCTGGTCGCGGGGATGCTCGGGGTCGGCCTCGACGAGCTGGTTCAGCGCGAGACCACCCGCCGCCAGCGCCGGCTCGCCTTCGTTGCGTCCGCCTCGCTGGCGGGCATGGTGCTGACCAGCCTGCTCGCGGTGACCGCGATCCAGGCGCGCGACGACGCCCGCGACGAACGGCGCGAGGCCGAAGGGCTGGTCGCGTTCATGCTCGGCGACTTGAAGGACAAGCTCGAACCGATCGGCCGCCTCGACGCGCTCGACGGGGTCGGCGCCAAAGTGCTCGATTATTACCGCAAGCAGGAAGCGAGCGGCCTGCCCGACAACGCGCTGCTGCAGCGCGCGCGGGCGCTTGTCCTGATGGGGCAGGTCGCCAACCAGCGCGGTGAGAGCCAGAGCGCGATGCGCTTCTATCACGAGGCCATGGCGGGCACCGCCGAGGCCATTCGCCGCGAGCCCGACGACCCCGGCCGTCTCTACGATCATGCCCAGAACGTCTTTTGGGTCGGGTTCCTCAATCTTGAGCTGGGCGACCTTCCGAACGCCGAAGCGGGCATGCGCGAATATAAAGCGCTGGCCGAACGCATGGTCGCCCTCGACCCCGACAATATGAAGTGGCGGATGGAGCAGCAAAATGCCGAAGCCAACCTCGGCGCGGTTCTGTACCAGCGGCGAGACTTCACCAAGGCGGCCGAGCGGTTCGAGCAAGCTTTGGGATTGGTCCGCGCTTTCGCGGCGGCCAATCCGTCCAATACCCAGTATCAATTATCGCTCGTCGATGCCCAGGCCTGGCTCGCCGATGCACTGCTGGCCAGCGGAAATCTGCCCGAGGCAACCCAGCTGCGCGAGGAGCAGGTCGCATTGCTCGAGCGACTCGCTTCAGCCCCTACGGCGAATGTCGAATACCGGCAGCGGCTGGTGCATGCCGAAGCGATGCTTGGGTCGCTCTACTTTATGCTTGGTCAAACCGGTCGAGCATTGCCTCTTTTCGATGCAAGCCTCGACAATGCCGAGCGCCTCATCGCGACCGAGCCCGAAAACGTCCGCTGGCGAAACCAGGCGATGGTCAGCCGCTTCGCTTTTGCGGGCAATCTGCTTCGCGCGGGGCGGGCGAACAACGCCGCGCCCCACATCGAGGCCGGCTGCGCGCTCGACGAAGCGCTGCTGGCGCGCAACCGGCAATATACTTCCTGGCTGTCGGGCGCCCGGACTTGCTGGACCTTCAGGGCCCGCCTCGCGATTTTGCGAAACGAAACCGGCCCGGCAGTGGAGCTTGCGAACAAGGCCGTGGCCGCGGCGAGGAATGTGAAGAGCGTGGACCCGGTTTCCGACCGCCATGAGCTGTCCGAGGCCTATCTGGTACTTGGGGATGCCCAACGGGCGTCGGGGAATTCGGCGGCTGCGACATCGTCCTGGCGGACCGCGGTCGAGATCCTTCCGCGCGCCGCCCACGAAATGCCGTCGGAGATGGAACATCGGATCAATGCTCTTGAACGTGTCGGCCGCACCGGCGAAGCTCGCAATCTGACCAAGCGGATCAATCAAATGGGGCTGCGGAGAACGACCTGAATTCAAAGTCGACAAAGTAAGGAAAAGGGGGTCAAAATGAAAACCGATAAAGCCGACGTCGTCCTGAGCTACAAAGAGAAGGACGGGAAATACGAATGGTATATGGCGACCGATCCTGCAAAATACCCCGACGGTCCGGGCAAATACGGCAAGCTGACCGTAGACAAGGGGAATGACGGCGTCTTCACCTTCGCGATCAAGACGAAGGACATCAATTTCGATCCGACCAATCCGATCCAAGTCAGCCTTGCCCCCGGCTCATCAGGCCCGGACAATTCCCAGCAGTTCACGCATACTTTCCTTGCGCCGAACAAGCTTCAGCTTTCTGACGGGAACATCGACAGCCAGGCGACAGATTATTATTACAAGCTCAATTTCAACAACCAATCGTCGCTGGATCCGATCATCCAGAATGGCTGCTGCCGAACCAATAAGCAGTCCGACATGGCCTTTCTCGCCATTGGCGCGGTCGCTGTGCTGGCGCTGTTTCTCTTGGTCATCAGGCCGATGCTGGCGCGGCGCGCGGCGGCGGGGCCTTCGGTTCGGCAGACCAAGGATCACGACGGGCTTTGACGTTGATCGCGGGGCCGCCGCGGCTGCCCTTCTTCCTCAACGTCGGGATCACCGGCCACCGTTCGGGCGGTCTCGACGATGAGGCCCTTGGCCCGCTCGCCGAGCGGCTGACCGAGCTGTTCCGGTTGCTCGAGAAGAGCGGCCGGAGCGTGCTCGGGGAGCTGCCCGACTGCTTCGCCGAGACGCCGGCGCGCTTCCGCTTGCTGTCACCGCTCGCCGACGGGACCGACCAGGCGGCGGCGGAGGCGGCGCTTGGCCTGGGGTGGGAGCTGCAGGCGATCCTGCCGTTCGAACGCGCGGCCTATCGCCAGGCATTGCCCGGCGGCGATGCGGGCGTGCGGTTCGACCGGCTGATCGAGCGGGCCGCCTCGGTGCTCGAACTGCCCGGCGATGACCGCGAGGATGTCGATGCTTATGTCATGGCCGGCCGGGCGACGATCGCGCATTCGGACATCCTCGTCGCGGTGTGGGACGGGCACCCGCCGCGAGGCCGCGGTGGGACCGGCGATGTCGTCGCCCACGCGCTGACCAGCGGCACCGGGGTCATCCATTTGTGCCCCGACCCGGGAATCGCGCCACGGATTCTGTGGAGCGGTTTCGACCCCGACGTTCTGACGCTGGGCGAGAATGCCGGCGTTTCGAGGCCGTTCGATGCGGCTCATGCCGAGGTCCTGCTCGCCGGGCTGTTGCTACCCCCGCCCGACCCGCAGGAACGCGGCTTCATCCGCTTTTTCGCCGGCGAGCGCCGTCACGCCTTCCGCGCCCGGATCGAATATCCGTTGCTGCTGAGCGCGGTCGGGGTGCGCTGGATCCGCTCGAGCGATGTCGCGGAGAGCCATTGCGAGAAACAAATCGACGACGAATGGGCCCATTATCGCGCAGGCTGCGCCGAGGCCCATCCGGTTCGGGCGGAGCTCGATCTGCTGCAATCGTCCTATGGCTGGGCCGATCGACTGGCGACCCATTTCGCCCAGACCTATCGCAGCGGGCACATTTTCAGCTTCGTGCTCGGCGGCGCCGCGGTGTGCCTTGGACTCAGCGCCTTCATCGCGCCGCAGTTCAAACTATGGTTCGCAGCGACCGAAATGGTCATCACCTTCGCTATCATCCTCAATGCGACGGTCGGAGCCAAGCGCGAATGGCACCGGCGCTGGCTCGATTATCGCCAGCTCGCCGAACGACTGCGACCGATGCGGAGCCTGAAGTTGCTCGGCATCGCCGCCCCCGACCCGCCGGGGACGCGCAACAACCCGGTCTCGCGGCGCTGGATCGAATGGTATGCTGGCGCGATGTGGCGCGCGATGGGCGCTCCGGCGGGGTCGATCGACGGTCCCTGCGTAACGCAACTGGCGCAATCAATCGCCGACCATGAGGTCGCGCCCCAGGTCGGCTATCACCGCCGCAACGCGACTTTGGTCGAAACCCTCGACCGCCGGCTCGAGCTGATCGGCACTGGACTATTCGCCGCAACCCTCATCGTCGCCACCGCCAACCTCGTCGGGATCCTGACCGGCGCGCGTTACATCGAGACGTTCGGCAATTGGTTCAACCTGATCGAGGCGGGTTTTCCGGCGCTCGGCACCGCCGTCTTCGGGATCCGCTTCCAGGCTGATTTCGGCGGCGATGCTTTGCGCTCGATGGCCACCTCCCAGACGCTTGAGCGGATCGACACCGAGCTTCGAGGTGATATCGACCTGACGCGCGCCGCGGACCTCGCCGAGCAGGCCGCTCGGATAATGCTCTCCGATCTCGACGAATGGCGGCTTGTCAATCAACAGCGCGAGCTGGAGATGGGCTAGCCGGACCTTGGCGGACGGCCGCGGCTTACCGGCCGTGGATCGGCAATCTCGACCCCGCGTTCCTTGAGCGCCTCGCGCAGCAAACATTCCATTTGGGCATTGGCCGAGCGCAATTCGCACGCCGCCAGCCGCTCGACCGCCGCCCACAGAGCCGGGTCGATCCTCAGCGGAAAGGCCTTGCGCTCGGACACGGACCTATTGGTAAAGCGAGCCGGCGTTGACGACTGGCTGGGTGTCGCGCTCGCCGCACAGCACGACCATCAGGTTCGAAACCATTGCCGCGCGGCGCTCGTCGTCGAGTTCGACGACGTTCTTCTCGCTGAGCATGGCGAGCGCCATTTCGACCATGCCGACCGCGCCCTCGACCAAGGTCTTGCGCGCCGCGACCACCGCCTGCGCCTGTTGCCGGCGAAGCATCGCGCCGGCGATTTCCTGGGCATAGGCCAAATGGGTGAAGCCGCATTCGTCGACGGTGATGCCGGCAACCGCGAGCCGCGCTTGAAGCTCCTTGCGAAGCTCGACCCCGACCTCGTCGTGATTGCCGCGCAGCGTGATCTCGAGATGCTCGAAATCGTCATAGGGATAGCGCGAGCCGATGGTCCGGATCGCCGCCTCGACCTGGACCCGCACGAAGGCATTATAATCGTCAACGTCGAACAGAGCCTGGGCGCTGTCGACCACCCGCCACACGATCTGCGCGGCCATTTCGATCGGGTTGCCGCGCAAATCGTTGACCTTGATCCGGTCGGAAATGAAATTGTTGGCGCGGACCGAGACTTTCTTCTTGATCATCCACGGCCATGTCCAGCGCAGACCGGTGGTGCGATCGGTGCCGCGATAATCACCGAACAAGGTGATCGCCACCGCCTGATTGGGCTGAAGCATGTAAAATCCGGATGCGGCCAGGATCAGCAACAGCGGACCGACGATCACCGCGGCGATCGAGACCCAGCTGCCATTGTCGTTCGCCAGGTTGAAAACGCCGAACATCAGCATCCCAATCAGCAGCAGGAGCACCACCAGCATCCCATAGCCGTTGATGGTCGACGCCGTGCGCTCGCGGCTCGAGGTCAATGCAATCACGTCACCCTTGGCCATATCGATCTCCCCTTTTTAATATGATATCATATTTATATCGTTGCTCGTCCGAGTCAACTGGAATCTAACGGGCCTTGCGGCTAAGACCCCCGCCTCATCTGAGGGGAGCGGCCTGTGCTGCGTCTATTATCGATTGTGGGAGCATTTCTGATGGCCAGCGCCGCCGAGGCCAAGGATTGGAAACTGGTCGTTCACGGCGGTGCCGGGGTGATCGAGCGCGCCAAGATCACGCCCGAGAAGGATCGCGAAATCCGCGCCGCGCTCGAGCGGTCGCTGGAGGCCGGATCGCGCGTGCTCGAGGCGGGCGGGAGCGCGCTCGACGCGGTCGAGGCGTCGGTCCGGGTCCTTGAGGACGACCCCAATTTCAACGCCGGCAAGGGCTCGGTTCTGACCTATGACGGCACGATCGAGATGGACGCCTCAATCATGGACGGGCGCACGCGGGCGGCCGGCGCGGTCACCGGGGTTACGGCGACGAAGAACCCGATCGGCCTCGCCCGCGCGGTCATGGAAAAAAGCGACCATGTCTTCCTCAGCCGCGAGGGCGCCGACCAATTTTCGATCGCCCAGGGCCTCGAGCAAGCGCCGCCGGAATATTTTCAGACCGAGTTGCGCCGCCGGCAGCTGGAGGAGCTCAAGGCCAAGAAAGTCAGCGCGCTCGACGTCGAATATAAATATGGCACGGTCGGCGCGGTCGCGCTGGACACCGAGGGACATGTCGCCGCCGCGACCTCGACCGGCGGGATGACCGGCAAGCGCTGGGGCCGGATCGGGGATTCGCCGATCATTGGCGCGGGCACTTTTGCCGACGATCGCGGCTGCGCGGTCTCGGCGACCGGCTGGGGCGAATAT
>JANNDN010000075.1:0-9625 GCA_031387795.1 Sphingomonas sp. | reverse complement strand
CGGCTGACCGAACGCTGGTCGCGGATCAGCGCCGCCTTCGATTCCGGATTGAACGGCAGCGAGCGATCGAGCCATAGCGCCAGCCACGGGTCGGGATCGCGCGGATCGTGCGGGATCTGGTCGAGCGGGAGGTGATCGCCGCTCTCCGGGATCGGGTCGCTTCTGCCGCGCCCGCGCCCGCCCAGCACCTTAGACATGATCGAGTTCTTCGAGCTGCAAGCGGTAAAGCCGAGCGACGACCTTGGCGTGCTTGACGATCGTATTGCAGCGCGCCTCATCGCTCGCGGCCATGGCGATCGCGCGGTCGAATTCCTCCATATGGTGGCCATCGTTCTCGCCGTGATACTTGAAAAAGCTGACCGCGGCCTCGGGCAGCTTCAATTGCTCCTCGACCATTTTCGCCCACGGCCCCGCAAGCCGGCTCCCCAGCCCCTCGATAATGAACATCGCACCCAGCAGTCCGAGCGGATCGGGTTTGGACGCCGCGTGATACATGAAGCCGCTCAGCGCCTCCGAACCGACGTTCTTGTCCGCGTTCAGGATCACCGCGAGATCGCCTCCCGAAGCGACATAATTCTGCTCGAGCAGGCGGAAGTCGCGGTGCTCGGCCATCGCATGGTCGAGGAACATCGTCCGCAATTCCTCGTGCGCGGGGGTGATGCTCGAGGCGGCGCGGCTGATCCAGCGGCTGCCCTCGATCACTTGCTGGCGGAGGTTGACCAGCAGCCGCTGATAATCCTCGAGCCGGATCCGCCCCGACAGCAGCCGCGCGATGATCGGCACCTGGACCAGCGCGCTTTCGAAATCGATCCACACGCGGGCGAGGCGGCGGTGGGTCGTCGCCACCCAGTCGACATCGGTCTGCACCGGCTTGTTCATGCGCCCTCCCCTTCAACCACGGTCAGCCCCGCGAAGGCCATGATGCATTGGCCGCTTTCGGGCACCGCGCACAAGACGCGCTGGCCGGGCTTCGCGAGGCCCGAGCGCAGGAAATCGTCGATCAACAGATACATTGAGGCGGCGCCCACATTGCCCTTGTCGTAGAGGTTGGTGAACCAGCGCTCCTCGGGGATCATCGCCCCCGCTTTGGTCGCCAGCCGCACCATCTCGTCGCGCAGGCTGCGCGCGGAAAAATGGCACAGGAACCAGTCGGTCCCCAGCGGGTCGATCCGCCCTTCGTCGACGTGGCGCAGGAACTCGCCCATCCACACCGGCAGCATCCGGTACAGCGCATCGACGTCCTGGCGCAGCTGGAAGGCGCCCGCCTTCGCGGCCTCCGCGCCGCTTCCGAACAGGCTCCACGGCCGCAAGGTATCGCCCTCATTGACCCCGCCGCCGATCATGCACGGCTCGAAGCGGTCGGCGAAGCTGCGCAGGCTCATCCAGTCGACGCGCAGCGACAGGCCGCGCGCGGCCGGCCGATCCTCGATCACCACCGCGGCGGCGCCGTCGCTCAGAGTCCAGCGGAGGAATTCGGCGTCGGCGGGCAGGCAATCCTGATCGTCGACGGTCGCGGTGCCGAGATAGTGACCGGGCCGGAAGAAGCGGCTCGAAAATTCGGCGCCGACCGATATCGCGGCGCGATGCTCGCCCGCTGTCACGTTGAGGACCGCATTCTTGAACGCCATCATCGCGCTCGCACACACGCTTTGGTGGCTGGCGATCTCGATCGGCCCGAGCCCCGAGGCGGCGTGAACCCCGCTCGCGAAACCGGGGACCAGCAAGTCATTCTGGGTCGTCGCCGCGGCCAGAAACCCGACCTCCCCCGAGTCCAGCGCCGCCCGCCCGAGCGCGTCCTTGACCGCCGCCGCGCCGAGCTTGGCCACGGTCCACTCGCTCGTCCCGTCGGGCCGGATCGCATAATGCCGCGTCTTGATGCCGTTCTGCCTGAGCGTCAGCCGCCCCAGCCGCTCGGCCTGCGGCGACAGCCGGCCGATAAAATCCGCCATCGACTTATTGTCGACCGGATCGCCGGGCAAATACTGGCCCGAGGCGGTGATAAATGCGTCCCCCATAGTCCCCAAACTAGCCGCCCAATCAGCGCGGCAATAGCCGGGACTTCTCAACCATTTGTGAAAACTGGGGAAAAAATGGTGGGCGTGGCAAGGATTGAACTTGCGACCCCTGCGATGTCAACACAGTGCTCTACCACTGAGCTACACGCCCACTGCGGCGCGACTTAGCGAGCGCGGGCGGGCTGTGCAAGGCGCTCGCCGCCCACACTTGCCTCGAAGCCGTCGAGGGCGACCTTGACCGCGCGCGGGACCTGCGCCGGGCTCCCCGGCATCATCGCCGACCAGCGCACCGCGCCCGCTCCATCGATCGCATTCATGCCGAGCGACGGCGCGCCGTTCCACATCACCAATTTCGATTCGAGGCGCAGGTCGGCCGCTCCGTTCCGACGAACCGTGAAGCCCCGCCGGGCCAGTTCATTGACGATCAGCTCGCTGGTCGCGCGGGCGTGCGGGTCAAAGTCCTTGTTGCCGGTGGCGTTGACCACTTCGGCCACCGCAAGCGTCGGTCGATCAGGAGCCTGCGAGCGCAGCGCCAGCGCCGCCGCGACCAGCAGCAGGACGAGCGCTCCCGCAATCCACCCCCACCGGCGCGAGTTCCGCGCCGACGTCGGTTCGCGCTGGCGGATCAGGCGATAGCCGCGCTTCGGGATGGTCTCGATCAGCCGCGGCAGGCGCGCATCGTCGTCGAGCACACGGCGCAACTGGCCGATCACCACTGCGACGCTGTTCTCGCTCAGGCTGCGACCGCTCCACACCTCGGCGATCAGCTGGTCCTGGCTGACCAATTGGCCATCGGCCTCGCACAGCATCTGGAGGACCTTCGCCGCCCTCGGCTCGAGACGCCGGACGTCGGTTCGCCGCCGCAGCTCGCCCGAGGCGGGGAGGAATTCCCACCCACCGATGCGATGCGTACCAATCCCGCGTTCGACGTTCATCGCGTCGGTCTACCCCAGCCGCACCCGACCGGCGAGTGGCCAGCGTCAAATTCTCCCCGATCATCAAAATTTTAGGCAATCTTGAGTTGCCGATAGGGGCGCCGAGCGCGGACTCTTGGGTTTCGCCCCAAAACCGGAGATTTCCAGATGCGCCGCCTCACACCCCGATGGTTTCTCGCCAGTTCGCTCGCCGTCTCCCTCGCCGCTCCGCTACCGGTCCAGGCCGCGAGCGCCGCGAGCGCCCAACGCGATCCGTGGGATGGACGATTGATGCCGCCCGAGCCCGTGACCGACCATGTCTGGGTGATGCGCCAACCCAACCGGTTGTGGGCGGCGGTGATCGGCAATGTCACCATCATCGAGCAGAGCGACGGGGTGGTCCTGATCGACAGCGGCGGGTCGATCGCCGACGGACGCTCAATTGTCGAAGAGGTAGCGAAATTGACCGCCAAGCCGATCAAGGCGGTCGCCATCACGCATTTTCACGGTGACCATCCGTTCGGCCTTCCGGCGATCGTCGGGCGATTTCCCAATGTGCGGATCATTTCCACCCCGCTGACCTCCGACTTCATTCGGACCGAAACCAAGGTGGGCATCGGAAAAGTGGACGCGGCGCTCAACCAGGCACGCCGCGAGCGCGCGATCAAGAGCATCGCCGATATCAGGGCCGAGGCGGCCAAACCCACCGTTTCGGCCGACGAACGTGGGCAGTTGGAACTGGAGGCGCGGTGGATCGAAATGCGGATCGAGCAGCTGCAGGAGAATTATGCGGTCCTGCCCACCGAGACCTTCACCGACCGCCTGATGCTCAACGACCGGAAAACACCGGTCGAGCTGCGTTTTTTCGGTGCCGGCAATACCCACGGCGATCTGGTTGCCTGGTTGCCGAACCAGAAAATCGTAGCAACCGGCGACATCGTCGTCGCGCCGACCCCTTATGGCTTTACCGTCTCGACCAAGCCTTGGCTGAAGACGCTGGAAAGTCTCGAGCAATTGCCCTTCACGACCATCATTCCGGGCCACGGCGCGGTCCAGCACGACCGCCGCTATCTCGACGCACTCGAATGGTCGATGCGCGACATTGCGGCCAAGGCCGCCACCGCCGCGGCGGACCCGGCAATGACCAAGGAAAAGGCGGTCGAAGCGTTTGATAATCGCCCGCATGAGGCGCGTTTCGGCGCGACCGACGCCTGGACCAAGAGATGGCTCAACGATTATTGGTTGGCTGGCATGGTCCAGACCGCGTTCGACGAAGCGCGAGGCATTCCCGCACCGGGGAAATAACCGCGACTACAACCGGCCGTGCTGGTCCTCGGTCTGGAAGATGCGGTCGACCTCCATCACCAGATCCTTGAGGTGGAACGGCTTGGACAGCAGCTTGGCCTCGGGCGCCGCACGTCCGCTCTGGAGCGCGACCGCGGCAAAGCCGGTGATGAACATGACCCGGATCGACGGATCCATCGCGCTCGCCTTCTGGGCCAGCTCGATGCCGTCCATCTCGGGCATGACGATGTCGGTCAGCAACAGATCGTACTGCCCCGCCTCGAGCAACGGGATCGCCTCGGTCCCGCAGCCGACCGCCTCGACCTCATAGCCGACGCGTTGCAACGCGCGCTGCAAATACTCGCGCATCGACGTGTCGTCTTCGGCAAGGAGGATCTTGGCCATGGCCCAACTATGCTCCGTTGATCCAGCTTTTGCCAGAAGCGAATGAGCGGTTCGCCGCGTTGCCGCCACGAGAGAGCAGTCCTAATGTGAGACAATATTGAGCCCGCAGACCCTCCCTCCGCCGAATATCCAGGCGCCGCGCGGCGTGCTGCCGGTGGTGCTGTCGGTGCCACACTCAGGCCGCGACTATCCCGACTGGCTGGTCGACATGGCGCGCTCGGGCCGGGCGCCGCTTGAGCGGCTCGAGGATCCCTATGTGGACCGGCTGGTGTGGCGGGCGCTCAATCGCGGCTGCGGAGCGGTCGTCGCCCAGGCGCCGCGGGCGGCGGTCGATTGCAATCGCTGCGAGGATGAGGTCGACCCGGCGGTGATCGCTCAACCGCGCTCGACCGCGCTTGGAGCGCGGGCTCGCGGCGGGCTCGGGATCGTGCCCGGGCGGACCCAGCACGACGGCTATCTGTGGCGCCGGTCGATCTCCGCCGCGCAGCTCGAGGAGCGGCTCGCGGCGGCACATCGGCCGTATCATTTGGCGATCGAGACGCAGCTCGGCGCACTGGTCGGCCGCTTCGGGGCCGCGCTGCTGATCGACTGCCATTCGATGCCGCCGCCGCGCCCGGGGCTTCCCCAGATCGTGATCGGTGACCGCCACGGTCTTTCGGCAGGAGGATGGCTGAGCCGCGAGGCGCTCGCGCTGGTGCGGTCGAGCGGCCTTGTCGCGGGCCTCAACGACCCGTTCGCGGGGGGCTATGTGCTCGAACGGCACGGCCGCCCAGGGCGCGGCGTCCATGCGCTGCAGATCGAGATCGACCGCAGCCTTTACCTTGACGAGGCGCTGGTCGCCCCCGGGCCGGGGTTCGACCGCATCGCCGGGATGCTCGAGGATTTGGTCGTGCGCCTCGGCGAGACGCTGCTGGCCCGCCCGGCGGCCACCGCCGCCGAGTGAACCAGTGAGGCTCAGGCCCCGGCTTCGGCCGGGACCGGAAGCGGCGGATTGGGCGCCGGCGCCTTGCCCTGCTCGACCTGCTTGGCGAAAATCTCGCGCATCCGGGTCAATGAGAACAAATGCGCGAAGATCAGCGCGAGCATGCCGTTCTGGTTCATCTTGCGCAGCTCGTCGCCACGCAACTCGCGGACCTTTTCCTCGTCGATCATCTTGAACCCGCGATAGATGAACGGCTGCTCGGTGCCGGTCGGCTGGATCGAGACCTCGCCGTCCATCAGCAGACCCATCTGGGTCAATTCTTCCACGAACGCCCCGGTGCGCTGCCCGGCGGATTCGAACTGCTCGCAAAATTCGAGGATCGACTGCGTCGCCTGGCTCGGCTTGTCGTCTTCGAACAAGGGCTGGCCCTCGTCGAATTCGCCGACCGAGCCCGCGGTGGGATCGAAACACAGCGACATTTCGTCGGTGTCGGGGCGAAGCCGAGCGAGCAGGAACGGATAGCGGCGCATGTAGGCCGGAATGTAGATCGTCGGGTCGTGGGGGTGGCCGTCCTCGCCGAGGAAGACGTTGACGCCCTCGTTGAGCCCCATCAGCACGATCGGGACTGGCTTGTCTCCGACCGAAAAGACGATCGGATAATAGCGCTGCGCGAGCGCGAATTCGTCGGTGGTCACGGGGATCGCGTGGGTTTTGGCGATCTCGCCCATGTCGGCGACCGAGCGGACCTTCATCTTGGCGTGCGCGCCGACGTGGATCGGCTCGAGAGCGCGATAGAAAATGGGCAAACTAGCGTTCGGCGCAGCACTCGCCATTGAGATACTCCTGGGGATCGGGCTTACGGGTCCGCTCACTCACGCGGTCCAGCCGGAAAATCGTGCGAAGCGCCCTCTATTGCTCCTACGTGCCGAAGGCAAGCCACCGGGCACCAGGCAGGCGCCAGGCGGGGCGCCGAGCGGGTCGCGAAGAGCGTCCGGGGGTTCATCGGCCATTCAAGCGCCCGTTGCAAAGCCCAGGTAGCGATGCCCACCGCCCGATGAACCCTTCCCTGATCTTGTACCTCCTGCCAGCCTTGGCCGGGATGCTGGCCGCTGAGACCGACCCGAATGCGTTCGGGGTCACGCGGCTGGTTGGCCAGAACGAGGTCATCTGGCGCGTGCCGGTCGCGCCACGGCCGATGCAGCAGCGCATTTCCTGGGTCGAGCGCAAGAAGGGACCAAAATGCATCCCCACCCGGGCCATTCGCCGGGCGATGCTGTCGGGGCCGGGCAGAGTCGATTTCATCCTCGCCGACCGCACCCGCATCCGCGCCAAGTTCGACAGCGATTGCCCGGCACTCGATTATTATGGCGGGCTGTACCTCGAGCCCGAGGACGATTTGCTCTGCGAGCGCCGCGACACCATCAACTCGCGGATGGGCGGAAGCTGCGAGATCAAGCGCTTCAGGCTGCTCATGCCCAAGCTTCGCGACTGAGCCTTGCGTCCTCGCCCAAGGGCCGGATTTCCTTGACAGATCGAAGAGCGGACGCCTAGCGCGAGGGGTCGATCGCGCCGCCCCGGCGATGCGCCGTCCATTTAACTTCGACCAGCGGAACCACCATGTCCTTTGCCGATCTCGGCCTTTCCGAAGAATTGCTCCGCGCGATCGCGGACAGCGGCTATGATACGCCGACGCCAATCCAGAGCGCGACGATTCCGTCGGTGCTGATGGGCAAGGATTTGACGGGCATCGCCCAGACCGGGACCGGCAAGACCGCCGCCTTCGTGCTGCCGATGATCGACATATTGGGCCACGGCCGCAGCCGCGCCCGAATGCCGCGCAGCCTGATCCTCGAGCCGACCCGCGAACTGGCGCAGCAGGTGTCGGAGAATTTCGAGAAATACGGCAAATATCACAAGCTCTCGATGGTCCTGCTGATCGGCGGCGTGCAGATGGGCGATCAGGTCAAAGCGCTCGAAAAGGGCGTCGATGTCCTCATCGCCACGCCGGGCCGGTTGATGGACCTGTTCGGCCGCGGCAAGATCATGCTCAACGATTGCAAACTGTTGGTCATCGACGAGGCCGACCGCATGCTCGACATGGGCTTCATCCCCGACATCGAAGAAATCTGCACCAAGCTGCCCAAGGACCGGCAAACCCTGCTGTTCTCGGCGACCATGCCGCCGCCGATTCAGAAGCTCGCGGCCAAATTCCTCACCGATCCCAAGCGGATCGAGGTCGCGCGTCCGGCCACCGCCAACGTCAATATCGAGCAGCGGCTGGTCATCACCACCGCGGCGAAGAAGAAGGACGTGCTCAAGGACCTGCTCAAATCGGGCGAGGTCAAGAACGCAATCGTGTTCTGCAACCGCAAGACCACCGTCCGCGACCTCACCACCTCGCTCAAGCGCTCGCGCCTCGCCGTCGGCCAGATCCAGGGCGACATGGACCAGTCAAGCCGCATCGCCGAGTTCGAGCGCTTCAAGAACGACGACATCAACATCCTCGTCGCCTCCGACGTCGCCGCCCGCGGACTCGACGTCAAAGGCGTCAGCCACGTCATCAATTTCGACGTGCCGTGGCAGCCCGACGATTATATCCATCGCATCGGCCGCACCGGCCGCGCGGGGATGAAGGGCATCGCCATCACCCTTGCCACTAGCGCCGACGCCGAGTTCATCGAGCGGATCGAAAAGCTGACGGGCTTCAAGATCGCGCGGGTCGGCGAGAAGGCCGAAACCGCGCCAGTAGCGCGCGAACGCGAGCCCGAGGGCGAGCGCGAACCTGAAGCCATCCCTTCGCGGTCCTCCGACCGCAGGTCCAACCGGTCGCGGCGCCCGGACCGAGCGCCGGCGCAGACCGAAGACCGCGCGCCCGCTCCGGCCAAACCGGATCAGCCTGCCAAGGCGGCTCGACCCGAAAGGCCCGCCAGAGCCGAGAAAACCGCCGCTCCCAAGCGCTCCGCGCCCAAACCCGAGTCCGCGAAATCGCCGGTGGTCGAGGACATGGCGAGCGACTGGAACGGACCGATGCCCGGCTTCCTCAACAAGAGCGCGGGCTAACTTCCGTCGTCATTGCGAGGCGCGCAGCGCCGCGGCAATCCAGTGCGCTGCGCTGGATCGCTTCGCTACGCTCGCGATGACGAGGAGTATCTCTTTCGGAAATCGCGGGCGAACACCTCCAGCCGCCGCTCGCCGATCGCCTCGCGAAGCCCCTGCATCAACCGCTGGTAGAACCACAGATTGTGCTGGGTCATCAGCATCGCGCCAAGGATCTCGCCCGACTTGACCAGATGGTGGACATAAGCGCGGCTGAACGCCGAGCACGCCGGGCAAGGGCAGCCCGGCTCGATCGGCTCGTCATCTTCGGCGAAGCGTGCGTTGCGGAGGTTGATCGGCCCGTCGGCGGTGAAGGCCTGACCATTCCGCCCCGAGCGCGTCGGCAGCACGCAATCGAACATGTCGATCCCGCGCACGACCGCACCGACGATGTCGTCGGGCTTGCCCACGCCCATCAGATAGCGCGGTTTGTCCTCCGGCAACTGGCCTGGCGCGAAATCGAGGCAGGCAAACATCGCCTCCTGCCCCTCCCCCACGGCAAGTCCGCCGACCGCGTACCCATCGAAGCCGATGTCGGTCAGCGCTCGCGCCGATGCCGCCCGCATGCCCTCGTCGAGCCCGCCCTGCTGGATCCCGAACAAAGCGCCCCGATTGCCCAGCGCGTCGAATGCCTCGCGCGACCGCTTCGCCCAGCGCATCGAGCGCTCCATCGCCGCGCCTTGCGCCTCGGCGGTGTCGGTCGTCTTTACCAATTGGTCGAACGCCATGACGATGTCGGCGCCGAGCAAAGTCTGCACCTCCATCGACCGCTCTGGACTGAGCATATGCCGCGACCCGTCGAGGTGGCTGGCGAACGCCACCCCCTCCTCGCTGACCTTGGTCAGCTCGCTCAGCGACATCACCTGATAGCCGCCGCTGTCGGTCAGGATCGGTCCGTCCCAGCCCATCAAACGATGCAGCCCGCCGAGCTTCGCGACCCGCTCCGCGCCCGGCCGCAGCATCAGATGATAAGTGTTGCCGAGGATGAT
>JANNDN010000044.1:0-9021 GCA_031387795.1 Sphingomonas sp. | reverse complement strand
CTTGCTCGTCACCTGGAAGCTGATGCGGGTAGGCAGATTGGCCTTGATGACGCCGGTGATGACGTCGACCGACGGCCGCTGCGTCGCCATGATCAGATGGATGCCCGCCGCGCGCGCTTTCTGCGCCAGCCGCTGGACGAGGAATTCCACCTCCTTGCCCGCGGTCATCATCAGATCGGCGAGTTCGTCGATGATCACCACGATCTGCGGCAGGACTTCATATTCGAGGCTCTCGGTCTCGTAGAGTGGCTGACCGGTATCGGCATCATAGCCGGTCTGCACCCGCCGCCCGAGCTTGGCGCCCTTGGCCTTGGCCTCGCGCACCTTGGCGTTGAAGCTGGGCAGCGCGCGGACGCCGAGATTGGCCATCATCCGATAGCGCTCCTCCATCTGCTCGACGGTCCATTTCAAGGCGCGGATCGCCTTGCCCGGCTCGGTCACTACCGGCGCGAGCAGATGCGGAATGTCCTCGTACATGCTCAATTCGAGCATCTTGGGATCGATCATGATCAGTTTGCATCTGTCGGGCCCGTAGCGATAGAGCAGCGACAGGATCATGCAGTTGAGCCCGACCGACTTGCCCGACCCGGTGGTCCCGGCGACGAGCAGATGAGGCATCGGGGCCAAATCGGCGATGACCGGATCGCCGGCGATATTCTTGCCCAGGATCAGCGGCAGAGCCATCGTCTGATCCTCGAAGGCCTGGCTCCCGATCAACTCCGACAGCGACACCGATTCACGCTTCGGGTTGGGAAGCTCGATGCCGATCACACTGCGCCCGGGAATGGTCGCGACCCGCGCCGACAGCGCCGACATGTTGCGGGCGATCTCGTCGGCCTGCTGGATCACCCGGCTGTCCTTGATCCCGCTCGCCGGCTCGAGTTCGTACATGGTCACGACCGGTCCCGGCCGGACCTCGACGATGTCGCCGCGGACATGGAAATCCTCGAGCACGCTCTCGAGCAGCCGGGCGTTGCGCTCGAGTCCGGCGCGGTCGACCTGGTTGCGGCTTTCCTTGCGCGGCGGGGTCAGCAGGTCGACCGTCGGCATTTGGAAGGCATCGCCGAGCGCGAGGCTGGTTTGCGCCGACTTGCGCGAGGGCGGCCGAGCGGCAGGCGCAACGCCTCGCGTGGCCTCGGCCCCGGCCACCGCGGGCCGCGGCCGCGGCGGCGTCGCGGGTAGCGGCCGGTCGTTGCGAATCTCGGTCGAGCGCGGCGCGGCGCGGGTCTCGCGGGGGCGACGCTTGCCCAATCCGCCGAGCCAGGCCCGCTCTCCGGGGGTGAGCCCGAGCGCGAAGAAAGCGACCGCCAGCCCGGCGAGCGCGAGGAGGACGAGCAGGGCCAAGCGCACTGGGCCTTCGAATGCGGGATCGGGAATCAGCGCCACCGCTGCGTGGATGCCGTTGGCCGCAGCCAGACCGAGCGCTCCGCCCCAGCCGCCTGGAAGACCCGACACCGCCGAGGCACTGGTCATTCCGAGCGTCGTGCCGAGGAGGAGCGCGGCAATCGTGGCTAAAAGCAGAGACCTGAAGACCCGGCCAGCGGGCGCCAGCCGGAGCATCCTCAGGCCCGCGAGCGCGATCACCGGGCAATAGATCAGCGCCGGAATCCCGAACAGCAGCAGCAAAGCGTTGCTGACATAGGCGCCGGGCTGACCGGCCCAGTTCGCGGGCGGGCCACCGGCGGCAGTGGTCAGCGAGGGGTCGGTCGAATGGTGCGTCGCCAACGCCAGTGCCGCGAGCAGCGCCGCGCCGAGCACGACCGCGCCGCCCAGACGGATGAGCATCCGGCGCGTGGCGTCACGCATCGAATCCCGCCAGTCGGGCGCCAGTTCGCGCTTTGGTGTGCGCGCGGCCACGCTCGCCATCCCCGTTTCCCTCATTCTTACTCGTGCCTAGAATGACAGGTGGCGGACTCGGCGGTCAAGCGACCTTCTTGGAAGGTAGCGGGGGAGCGGCTAAAGCGGTTGGCGATGGAGCACTCGGACGTCCTTATCCTCGGCGGCGGAATGGTCGGGCTGACGCTCGCCGCGGCGCTGGATGCGAGCGGGCTGAGCGCGATCGTGATCGACCCGGCGGATCCGGCCGGGCGCGCGACGGCGGCGTTTGACGGCCGCACCAGTGCGGTCTCGTCGAGTTCGATGCGGATGCTCGAGGCGATCGGCGTCACCGGCCACCTGCCCGCGCCGGGCTGTCCGATCCAGCGCATCGCGGTCGCCGACGGACTCGCGCCGGGCGCGCTTCATTTCGACGCCGACGACGGCGAGCCGCTCGGCTGGATGAACGAGAACCGGCATCTCCGGACAGCGCTTCAGGCGCGCGCGGAAGCTGGCGTGAAGATCGACCTGCGCTGGCAATCGCGGGCCGCGACCGTCACCCGCGTCGAGCATGGCGTGACTGTCACTTTGGATGACGGGGCGGTTCTTCGCGCGCCTTTGCTGGTCGCCGCCGAGGGCCGCAACTCGCCGACTCGCGAGAGCGCGGGAATTCGCATGGCGCGGTGGAAATATGATCACCGCGCGATCGTCTCGGTTCTTCGTCACGAACGCCCGCACGATCATGTCGCGTACGAGATTTTCTACCCCGAAGGCCCGTTCGCATTGCTCCCGATGACCGATGATGCGGGCGGTCACCGCTCGGCGATCGTGTGGTCGGTGCGCGAGGCCGATGCCGCGGGCTGGTTGTCATTGAGCGACGCCGACTTCGCGGCCGAAGCCCAAGCCGCGATGGGCGGCTTCCTCGGCAAGGTATCGCTGCTCGCCCCGCGCTCGTCCTATCCGCTCGGCTTCCACCACGCCGCCACGATCACCGCCGAGCGGCTCGCGCTGGTCGGTGATTCGGCGCACGCCATCCATCCGATCGCCGGCCAGGGGCTTAACCTTGGCTTCCGCGACTGCGCTGCTTTGGCCCAGGTGCTGGTCGAGGGCGCGCGGCTCGGGCTCGACCTCGGCGACCGCCAATTGCTCGATCGCTACGAGCGCTGGCGCGCGTTCGATGCTTTGTCGGTCGCCGTCGCCACCGACAGCCTGACCCGGCTATACGGAGTTCCGGGCAAGGCCGCTTCCGCGGTGCGCCGCTTCGGAATGGGCCTGGTCGGGCGCATCGGCCCCTTGCGCGAACGGCTGAAAGCGGAAGCTCAGGGGACCAGCGGCGACCTCCCCCTGCTGCTCCGCGGACTTCCGATCTAGCGCACCGACCGGCTATTGCAGCGTCGGCTCGAACTCCACCCCGCCGGTCAGAGCGATGCGGTGAAACTGCATCAGCTGGACCAGCAGATCGGCGCGCGCGTCGAGCCGCACCGCGTCGAGCAAGGCCTGTTTCGCCCCGACGTCGAACGGGGCGACCTGGGCGACGGCATTGACCAGCATCTCGTCGTCGAGCCGGGTGACCGCCGCCCAATCGATCGCGAGACCAAGCACGTCGCCAAGCCGCCGCGCCTCACGCTCGACCTCGGAGCGCTGGATCAGTGGCAGCGGCTCGGGCTCGCCATCGTCGAACGCCGCAATGTCGACGTCGGCGCAGCGATAGGGCTCAGCGAAGGGCTGCTCGTCGAGCAGGCGAAAGCGGTTGGTGCCGACCAGCACGATGTTGAAGCGCCCGTCGTCGAGTTCCTCGATCCCGCCGATCTCCCCGATGCAGCCGACCGTGTGCAGCGGCGCCAGATTGTCGTCATCCTCGCGCAACGGCTGGATCATCCCGATCTGCCCAGCGCCCTCGATCGCGTCGCGCACCATCTCGCGGTAGCGCGGCTCGAAAATGTGGAGCGGGAGCTGCGAGCGCGGGAACAGGATCGCGCCGCCCAGCGGGAACAGCGGGACCCGCACGATCCGGCTCATGTGAACAGCAGCGCCGAGAGCCTGCGCCGCTGCGCCCCCGACCATGGATCCTCAAGACCCTGCGCTTCGAGCAATTGCAGGAACCGCGCGCGCGCCGCGCCTTCGTTCCAGTCGCGGTCGCGGCCAATGATCGTCAGCAGCTCGTCGGCGGCGCGGTCGCGGTCGCCGGCCGTGGTCAGCGCCGCGGCAAGCTCGAAACGGGCGTCATCGTCCGCCGGGTCGGACTTGAGCCGCGCCTCGAGCGGCGCCATATCGACCTGAGGGGCTGACGCCAGTTCGAGCGCCGCCCGCGCCCGCGCGACCGGTGCGCAAGACGCCAACGGCTCGCCGAGTCCGCCGAGCAGCGCGCCTGCTTCTTCGGTCCGTCCCGCCGCGATCAGCGCGCGCGCAAGGCCGCCCGCCGCCGCCGGATTTTCGGGCGCCGCCGCGCGGACCGCGTCGAACAATGTCGCGGCCTGGGCCGCATCGCCCGCATCGAGCGCCGCTTCCGCCATTGCGACCATCGTCTCGATTTCTTCGGCGGGAGCACCCCCCTGGGCCTCGATCCCAATCTGCTTGAGCAACTGGTCGAGCGCCGTGGTCAACTGCCCCTCGGTCCGGAACTCGGTAAGGTCCGCCACCGGTTGGCCGCGGTAGATGGCATAGACCGTCGGGATAGACTGGACCCGGAACTGGGCGGCGATGGTCTTGTCCCGATCGACATCGATCTTGGCCAGCACGACGCCCTTCGCGGCATAGTCCGCGGCGATTTTCTCGAGCACCGGGCCAAGCTGCTTGCACGGCCCGCACCATTCGGCCCAGAAATCGAGGATGACGAGCGAGTCCATCGACGGCTCGAGGACGTCGGCCTTGAAGCGCTCGATCGATTCGCGCTCGGCTTCGTTCATTCCCAGGGTCGCCACGCTCACATCATCCTTCACGCTGTCCGCTGCCCATATGCGACGCGGGCACTTCGCCGACAAGCGCCGCGCCGCAATCCGCCCGGCGATGCTTGCAATGTTTCGGGGCGCCTGTTAGCGGGCCGCTTCCCGGCGCGGACCCAAGTCTGCGTCTCTCCGGCCGAGCGGGCGTAGCTCAGGGGTAGAGCACAACCTTGCCAAGGTTGGGGTCGAGGGTTCGAATCCCTTCGCCCGCTCCAATTGCCAATCTCGATGTGATCAAACCCTCGGAGTCTTTGACGGCTCCGCGGCAGGCCGCCTTCGTCAGTTCGGGCGAACCGCCGCCGGCGCGTGGAGCATCTCGTGCTGGGCGATGGTTGCCCGGACGACGTCGTTCATCAGCTTCATCCGCGTCGGTAACGGGACCGACGTAAGTTTGATCATCACCGTTGCGGTATAGCTTCGGCCGTCGGGCGCGGTGAGGATGCCGACGTCGTTATAGCCCGCTTGCTGGCCGCCGAATTCCTGGCCGGTGCCGGTCTTGTGGCTGAGGCTCCAGCCCTTCTTGAGCCCGCCCTTGAGGCGATTGGCGCCGGTCTTGGTCTGGCTCATGACCTTGAGCAGCCGGCGGGTCGATTCGGGCGACAGCAACTCGCCCCGCTTGAGCCGCGCCAGCGCTCCCGCGATCGCATCGGGCGAAGCGCCGTCGAAGGGATCGGCGACATAGCGGTCGAAGGCCGCCTTGCGGATCGCCTTGGGGAGCGCATTGCGCGCCTCGAAAAAGGCGCCGCCGATCGAATAGCCCGGGGTCCAGATGAGGCCCGCGATGCGGCTCTGGAGCGCGCGCTCGCCGTCGTAAAAGCGGATCGCGCCGAGCTTCTTCGCGGCAATCATCGCGCGCACCGCCTCCGGCCCGCCGACCGAGCGCATCAATTTGTCGTTGGCGGTATTGTCGCTGGTGGTGATCGCCTTGAACAGCAGATCGTCGAGCGTGGTCTGGTAATTGCCGCTCAATATGCTGGCCCGGATCGGCTGGTGGAAGACGGTCAGGTCGCTTCTCGAGAAGCTGACCTTCTCGTCCATCCGGACCCGGCGCTTGTCGGCCGCGTCGAGCGCGGTGATCGCGACCCACAATTTGCTCACGCTCTGCTGGGGAAACAGCTCGCCGCCACGCCAGTCGGTCGACCAGCCGTCGTCGACCGAGCGAACGGTGATCCCGACGCGCCCGCTGAACGACTTGCCGAGCTGGTCGACGCGCTCGGCGAGGAAGCGCGGCGCCACAATTGGCGCCGGAATTGCGCGCGGCGGGACGGGGGCAGCGACCTTTGCCTGAGTGTCCGACGGGGCCTGCTGCGCCGCCGACGCGGCGACGGCACCGCCAATCAGGATGAGCGAACACAGGACCAGACCACGCGTCACTGACGTCATGACTTCGATTTCCTCCCCGAAATTGCCGTGCGACGGCCGGGGCGCAGATTCGCATTCCGCGAGTCGCTTGCCAAGCCCCGTTTGGAGCGAGGGTCAGGGGGTCGGGCGGGGCATCAAGGCGACGGATTCGATCTCGTCGAGCGCGCGGTGGGCGGCGATATAGCGCCGCGCCTGGCCGACCCATTCACTGGCCCCGTCTGCACCCGGCAGCCGCATGGTTTCTGCCAAGGCCTCGTCGACATCCCCGGACTGGAGCCGGCGCAGCGCGCGCTGATAGCGGACATCCGGGGCGAGCGAGTGACGCTTGGCGCTGTGCACCTGGACGATCGAGCCGAGCTCGCGCTTGAAGCCGGTCCACCAGCCGTCCTGTGGCCCGCCGCGGCGCAGGTCCGCCCCCAGCGCTTCATAACCGGCGATGAGGTCGTTGAGTCGAACCGGTTCGCGCGCGCTGGTGACGATGGTCGCGACCGCGCCGCGGTGACGGGCGCCGAAACGCTCGGTCAACAGCCGCTCGAGATAGCCCAGCGACACGCCGCGATCGATCGCCCGGCGCGCAGCCGCGGCGATCAGCAGATTATCCGCGCGCCCGGCCGAGCCCTCGACCCGCTCGGTGGCGTTTTCCAATTGGCCGAGCCTGTGCTCGAGCGCGGCGATGCGGCTTGGCTCGGGGTCCGGGTCCGCAGCTGGAGTTCGTTGAGCGGGCGCTGGCCTCGCGGAAACGGCTTGCGTGGAAACGATTGGCGTCGGGCCTTCTGCCACACCCAGCAATCGCGCCGCGCGCTCGCTGCGGGCCAGGCCCCAGGTCGCTGCTGCCGCTCCGGCGAGGATCAGCGCGAAGGCGATCAGCAACCGCGCCCCCCAGCCCATTCCGCCCTGCTGTCCCGGCAAGCTCATCTCCCCGTCTCATTGTCGCATAGCCTTGCGGCCAGCGCCAGCAAGCCCCCGTCGGTCGGCAAGTCGAGCGCGGCAACGTCCTGCCATCCGGATCCGCAGGCCGCCGCCGCCGTGCCGCTGATCGCGGCCACCCGGGTCGTGGATTTGTCGAAGCTCAGCCCTGCCAAAGCGGCCCCGGCGCGGGGAGAATGGACCAGCACCACCGACCCCTCGAGCGGGCCGGGGTCGGGCAGCTCGAGGGCGCGCGAGCGATAGACGGTGGCGACGGTAATTTTCTGACGAGCGCGCCGGTTGTCGATGCGGTCTTCACCGCCGAGGTGAAGCAGCTTGAGTTTCGGGTCGATCGACGACAGCAGGTTGAGGACGCCCGTCCGTCCGACCGTCGCAACCTCGAAGCCCGCCGCGCGCGCTGCCTTGGCGGTTCGCGGACCGACCGTATGGACGGGCAGTCCGCGGAGTCCGGCGAGCTGGTCGCCACCGGCGATGAAGACGTTGCCGCTGGTTACCAGCAAGCCATCGAACGCGGTCGGATCGGGGGCGCTCCAGGGGATCGGTTCGATCTCGAACAAGGGCGTTTTCACGGGATCCAGGCCGAATTCGAGCGCGCGTTCGAATGTCGCGCTCGCGGCCGGCTCGGGCCGCAGGATCACGAGTTTCCTCATATCGCCTCGAACAGCATCCGCACCGCAGCGGGTGCGCGCTCGAGCAAGTGATGGGCCAGCGCCGCAGGTCCACGCAGGTCGCCACGATCGAACCGCCCGTCGCCTTCGATCATCTCCGATCCGTCGGCACTGAACAGCTGCGCGCGAAGCATGACCTTGTCATCGGTGATCGTGCCCTGCGCCGTGACCGGCGAGGCGCAGCTGCCGCCCAGAGCGCGGGAGAACGCCCGTTCGGTGGCCACGCAGTCGAAGGTGTCGCGGTGACTGATCGCCTCGATCTGACGCGAAACCGTCGCGTCCGCCAACCGGCACTCGATCCCGATCGCCGCCTGTCCGGGGGCGGGGAGAAGATATTCGGTCGCGATCGGCTGGCCGATTTCGAGTCCGAGGCGGTCGAGCCCGGCGGCGGCGAGCAAGGTGGCCTCGACTTCGCCCTCGGCAACTTTGCGCAACCGGGTCTCGACATTGCCGCGAAGGAGCATGATGCGAAGGTCGGGCCGGAGGCGCCGGAGCTGGGCCGAGCGCCGCGGCGAGCAGGTGCCGACGCGCGCGCCCTCCCGCAACCCGTCCAGCGACTCCGCGCCGATCAGCCGGTCGCGGACGTCGCCGCGCACAAGCATCGCGGGAATGCACAGCGCATCGGGGCGCTCGCTCTCGACATCCTTCATCGAATGAACGCAGGCATCGACCACGCCGTCGAGCAATGCCCGGTCGAGCTCCTTGGTCCACAGCGCCTTGCCGCCAATGCTTGCCAGGGACCGGTCCTGGACCCGGTCGCCGGTGGTCGACAGCGGCACGATCTCGACCGCGACCCGCCCGCCATGCGCCGCGCCGATCGCCGCGACGACGCAGCGCGCCTGAGCCAGCGCGAGCGGCGATCCGCGCGTTCCCAGGCGCAGCGGCTGTGTGGAACCTTCCATCCCCTCCCCCTAGTGAATCGCGCCGCCTTAGGGCAATGGCCGCGCGATGAGCCTGATCCTCGGTCTTGAATCTTCGTGCGACGACAGCGCGGTGGCGCTGGTCACCGGCGACCGGCGGATCGTGGCCCAGGCGGTCGTCGGGCAGAATGACGCACACCGCCCGTTCGGCGGGGTCGTGCCCGAGATTGCGGCGCGGGCGCATGTCGAAATCCTCCCCGGGCTCATCCGCCAGGTGCTCGATGATGCCGGAACCAGCCTGAGCGAGGTCGATGCCATCGCCGCGACCGCGGGGCCGGGCCTCATCGGCGGGGTGATGGTCGGCTTGCTCGCGGGCAAAGGACTCGCGCTGGCCAGCGGCAAACCGTTGATCGCGGTCAACCATCTCGAAGGGCATGCGCTCAGCCC
>JANNDN010000029.1:0-9824 GCA_031387795.1 Sphingomonas sp. | reverse complement strand
CTGAAGAAATAATCGATCTCGATCACCGCATTCTCGTCGCTGTCCGAGCCGTGGACCGAATTGGCCTCGATCGATTCGGCCAGCGCCTTGCGGATCGTACCCTCGGCGGCGTCGGCGGGGTTGGTCGCGCCCATGATGTCGCGGTTGCGCTTGACCGCATCCTCGCCCTCGAGGACCTGAACCACCACCGGGCCCGAGGTCATGAAGGTGACGAGGTCGTTGAAGAACGGCCGCTCGCGGTGGACCGCATAAAAGCCCTCGGCCTGATCCTTGGTGAGCTGGATGCGCTTGGACGCGACGATGCGCAGACCGGCGTCCTCAAGCATCTTGGTGACGGCGCCGGTGAGGTTGCGGCGGGTGGCATCGGGCTTGATGATCGAAAAGGTGCGCGTCGCGGCCATGACCGGGCGATCTCCTGAAACTGAGGGGGTTGGAAGTGGCCGAGCGCCTAGCCGCCCTCGCCCGCGGCTTCAAGCCTTCAGGCCTTGTGGACCCATTTGCCGCCGTCATTGGCCCAGTATCGCCGCTCGACTCCCTCGCGTCCGGACAATAATTTCCACGCCAGCCGCGCTGCCTCCAGCTCGCCGTCGCCGAACAGGAAGAACGCGCGGTCGTAGGTCAGCGCCGAATCGCGCCATTGCCCGTCGGCGATGAGCATGTTGCGCGCATTGTTGGGCGAATCCTCGCTGGTCGAGAGCAGCACCGGCTGGCGCGCATCGTCGGCGCCGCCCGCCATTCCGTGGGGCAGGAAGCTCGCGCTATCCTCGCTCCACAACAAGCGGTCGAGCCGCGCCAGCGCCGCCTCTTCCTCGCCAACGACCAGCAGCCGGCCGCCGTCCTCGAGCACCTTGCCGGCAAGCGCCGCGATCACCTTGTCCGGCGACATCCCGCCAAGCTGGTAGAAATCGACGAGCACGGCCGCGACCTCCGCCTCAGCCCTCGATCACGTCCGCGACATATTGATCGAGCAGGCGCACTCCGAATCCGGTCGCGCCCTTGGCGTGCGCCGCATTGGCTTTGTCGGACCAGGCCATGCCGGCCATGTCGATGTGCGCCCAGTCGGTGCCGTCTTCGATGAAGCGCTGGATGAATTGCGCGGCGGTGATCGACCCGGCCTCGCGATTGCCGACGTTCTTCATGTCCGCGATCGGTGAATCGATCATCCGGTCGAACGGCTCGCCCATCGGCATCCGCCACAATTTGTCACCCGATTCCCCGCCCGCCTTGACTAGCTGCCCCGCCAATTCGTCGTTGTTCCCGAACAAACCGGCATATTCGTGGCCCAGGCTGATGATGATCGCGCCGGTCAGCGTGGCGAGGTCGATGATCGCGCGCGGCTTGTAGGTCTGCTGGACGTAAGTCAGCGCGTCGGCGAGCACGAGCCGCCCTTCGGCGTCGGTGTTGATGACCTCGACCGTCTGACCCGACATGGTGGTGACGACATCGCCCGGCCGCTGCGCATTGCCGCCGGGCATGTTCTCGACCAGCCCGCAAATGCCGATCACGTGCGCCTTGGCCTTGCGCCCGGCGAGCGCCTTCATCGCGCCGACGACCGCGCCGGCGCCGCCCATGTCCCACTTCATCGATTCCATGCCCGCCGCCGGCTTGATCGAGATGCCGCCGGTGTCGAAGGTCACGCCCTTGCCGACAAACGCGACCGGTTGGCCTTCGCCACCTTTCCACTCGAGGATCAGCATCCGCGCCTCGCGCACCGAGCCTTGCGCCACGCCGAGCAACGCACCCATGCCGAGCTTTTCCATCTCCGCGCGGTTCAACACCTTGAGCTCGAGGCCCAGCCCCGCGACCGCTTTCTCGACCCGCTCGACGAAACTCTCGGGGTAGATGATGTTGGCGGGTTCGGTGACCAGCTCGCGGGTCAAGGAAATGCCCTCTGCGACCGGCTTCCAGCGGCTCTTGAACCGCTCCGCGGCCCCTTGAGCGCCGCCGACGATGACCACTTCCGCCAGGCTCGGCTTGTCCTTGTCCTTGAGCTTGGTGCGGTAGAGGTCGTGGCGCCACGCCCGCGACGTCGCCCCGAGCGCAACCCGCGCCGCGAAATCCGCGTCGGCGTCGAGACCAGTCAGGTCGATGACTGCTTTGGTCTCGCCCGAGGTCAGCAGCCGCGCAACCGCGGTTCCGCCGAGCTTTTCGGCATTGACCGCGGTCTTCGATTCCGCGCCGAGACCGACGAACAAAGTCCGCCGCGCGCCTTCACCCGCGAATTGCTCGGCCGCGCTCCCCGCTTCGCCCTCGAAGCGCAGCTTGGCCAGTGCCGGGGCGTGCGCGGCATGTTCCGCGCCGAGGTTGAGTGCTTTCGACGCATCGACGGAGGCGACCGGAATGACGAGCGCATAGTCGCCGCTTGGCCGCTGCTCGGCGAAACTGATCTTCATTCGAGATATTCCTTGGCGATAAGGGGGTGTTCAGCCTGCCTTTAGGGGGCCGGGCCGAGGATGCAAAGGCGAGCGCGGGCCGATTGTCGGGGAGCGCGGGGGATGCAATAGGCACTGGCCTATGGGCCGGTCGGAAAGGGCGGAAGCAAGCGCGGTGCGGACAAGGATTGCCTGGTGGACCGCGCTCCCGCTCGCCCTGGCCCTGCCGGCCGCGGCGAATGCCGAGGTTGCGGCACCCGCCAGGAGCGAGGCCAAAGTCGAATTCAGCGCCGACGAGGTCACTTACGACAGCGCCGCCGACCTGCTCACCGCGCGGGGTTCGGTGCGAATGAACCGCGACGGCAATTATCTCGCCGCCGACAGCGTCACCTGGGACCGCAAGACCGGTCAGGTCCGCGCCCAGGGCGAGGTCGTGCTGGTCACCCCCGAGGGCGACCGGCTGATCGGCGCCGATGTCGTCCTTTCCGACAGCCTGCGCGACGGCACGATCGAGAACCTCTTGGTTGTGCTCGACGGTGGCGGCCGCGTCGCCGCCACTCGCGGCATTCGCGAGGGATCGCGGACGACGCTCGAAAATGCGATCTATTCGCCCTGCCCCGTCGTCAGCGAGACCGGCTGCCCCAAAAAACCGAGCTGGGCGATCACTGCGGCGCAGGTCATCGACGATCCGGCGCGCGGCCGACTTCAGTTCAAGGGCGGGCGGCTCCAGATCCTCGGCATCACCCTCCCGCTGCTGCCGGTCTTCAATCTCTCGCGCGGGTCGGGCGGGGCGACCGGCTGGCTCGTCCCCGACCTCAGCATCTCGACCAAGAAAGGGTTCGAGATCGCGCTCCCCTATCACCTGCAGATCGGGCCCAACCGCGATTTGACGGTCACTCCGCACCTCTACACCGGCGTCCTGCCCGCGATCGAGGGCCGCTACCGAGAGCTCAATTCGCTCGGCGCCTTCCAGCTCGGCGGCTTCCTCACTTATGGCACGATCGAAAACGTCGACCCCGACGCAACCTCGGCGCGCGAAGGCTTCCGCGCCTATTTCGAGGCCAATGGCAAGGCGCAGATCGATCCGCTGTGGAGCGTCACCAACGCGCTCAGGGTCGCGTCCGACAAGACCGTCACACGCCGCTACGACATCACCAGCGACGACCGGTTGCGCAACTTCGTCAATGCCGAGCGGATCGATCCCGACAGCTATATTTCTATCGCGGGCTGGGCCTTCCAGGGCTTGCGCGTCGACGACGTCCAGAAACAATTCCCGATCGCGCTTCCGGCCATCGACGCCCGTTTCCGCCGCGAGAACATCCTCGGCGGAGTGGCCGAGCTCCAGGCCAACAGCCTCAGCATCCTGCGCATCGACGGCCAGGACACGCAGCGCGCCTTCGCCAGCGCGCGCTGGGACCTGCGCCGGCTGACTCCCTGGGGGCAGGAAGTGGTGCTGACCGCTTATGGGCGCGGCGATGTCTATCACAGCGAGGATTCGGCGAGCACATTGGTCGCCGCTTATGCCGGCACCGACGGCTGGCACACGCGGGCGATCGGAGCGCTCGCAACCGACATCAAATGGCCATTTGTCGGCAATCTCTTCGACGGCTTCCAGCGGCTCCAGCCGCGGGTCCAGCTGGTGCTCACCCCGCGCACCCCCAATTTCGCCATCCCCAACGAGGATGCGCGGTCGGTCGATCTAGAGGACAGCAACCTCTTCGCCCTCAACCGCTTCCCCGGCTATGACCGGTGGGAAGATGCGTCGCGGCTTACCTATGGCGTCGACTGGTCGTTCGAGCGCCCTGGCTTCGCCATCACCTCGACCATCGGCCAGAGCTATCGATTCGGCAAACGTATCGGGATTTTTCCGGACGGTACGGGACTTACGGGCAAGATCTCGGACATCGTCGGAAGAACCCGGCTGCAATATGGCCGGTTCATCGACCTCACCCACCGCTACCGCGTCGACAAGAACAATTTCGCGGTTCGCCGCAACGAAATCGACCTGACCGTC
Organism: Sphingomonas sp.; assembly: GCA_031387795.1. Taxonomy (GTDB): domain Bacteria; phylum Pseudomonadota; class Alphaproteobacteria; order Sphingomonadales; family Sphingomonadaceae; genus Sphingomicrobium. The sequence continues at coordinate 5,438 of JANNDN010000029.1, read as the reverse complement.
GGCAGCGACCAAACCTATGCCCAGATCGGCTATCTCAAGTTCAACCGCAACATCGACCCGACGATCGAGGATTTGCGCGACCGTGAGGAATTGCGCGTTGCCGGACGGATCGCGTTCCGGCGCTATTGGTCGGTGTTCGGGGCGACGGTGCTCGATCTCACCGACGGCAAGGAAGACCCATTGTCGCTGGCTGACGGCTGGGAGCCAGTGCGGCACCGCTTAGGGATCGAATATGAAGACGACTGCCTGGAGATTGGACTGACGTGGCGACGCGACTATGAGCGCATCGGCGCCTTCCGCAAGGGCAGTACGTTCGGTGTCCACTTGGCCTTGAAGGGGTTTAGTCGCTAAGGCTGCGTTCAGCGGGCCGGTATCACTGGCGGGCAAACAAAATATCGTGAAATTCGAGGGAATTCGCATCGTGGCATCAGCTATTCGAGTGTTCGTAACACGCGCGTCTCAAGTCGCGCTTGCAGCCGCCATGCTGGTCGGCGGCGCGTCCGCGCAGGTCAATCAGGGGCCCGCCCAAGTCGAACCCAACAGCGCCAGCGCACTGCGCCTGCCCGACCAGATGCAGGTCTTCGGCTCGCCCATCCCCTCGGTCGTCAAGGCGACCGCGATCATCAACGGCGACGTCATTACCCAGACCGACATCGATCAGCGTCTCGCCTGGCTCGCGATCGCCAACGGCCAGCCGATCCCGACCGAGGAGCTCGAGCGGCTGCGCGAGCAGGTCCTGCGCAACCTCATCGACGAAACGCTGCAGATCCAGGCCGCGCGCGCGGAGGAGATCAAGATCACCGCCGCGGACGTCGAGCGGGCGGTCCAGCGCGTCGCCGGAAACGTCAAGCAGACGCCCGAACAGCTGACCCAATATCTCGCCGCGAACGGCACCTCGATTCGCACCATGCGCCGCCAGATCGAGGGCGAAATCGCGTGGCAGCGCTTGCTCAATGCCAAGGTCGAAAGCGGGGTCAGCATCGGCGACGACGAGGTCAATGCGGTCCTCGCGAAGATGACCGCCTCCAAAGGCACCGAGCAATATCGCGTCGGTGAAATCTTTCTGTCGTCGAGCCCCGCCAATCAAGCCGAGACGCTGGCCAATGCCAACCGGATCCTCGAACAGCTGCGCGGCGGCGCTCCCTTCGCCAATTATGCGCGCCAGTTTTCCGAGGCTTCGACCGCCGCGGTCGGCGGCGATCTCGGCTGGGTTCGACCCGAGCAGCTACCGCCGATCCTCGCCTCGGTCGTGACCCAGCTCGAACCCGGCTCGGTCAGCAACCCGATCCCCGTCCCTGGCGGGGTTTCGATCGTCGCCTTGCTCGACACCCGGCGAATTCTGACACGCGACCCGCGTGACGCGGTGCTGTCGCTGAAGCAAATTTCGATCACCTTCCCCAAAGGCACTTCGCGCCCGGTAGCCGAGCCGGTCGTGAACCGATTCGCCGAAGCCTCGCGGAGCATCGGCGGATGCGGGGGAGCCGAGCGTCTGGCAGCCGAATTTCAGGGCGAGGTGATCAGTAACGACTCGGTCAAGATGCGCGACCTGCCGCCGGTCTTGCAGCAAATAATGTTGCCGATGCAGATCGGTCAGGCAACCCAGCCGGTCGGTTCGATCGAAGACACGGTGCGGGTATTCGTGGTCTGCGGCCGCGACGAGGGCGCGGACAACCAGCCGACGTTCGACGACATCTACAACCAGCTGAGCGAGGAACGGGTCAATGTCCGCGCTCGCCGCTACCTCCGCGACCTTCGCCGCGACGCCGTCATCGAGTTTCGCTAGAGCCGGTCGTCGGGTAGGGCCGATTGGAGTGACAACAGTAACAGCAGTGACAGCCGAACCCCTTCCGCCGATCGCGGTCTCGCTTGGCGACCCCGCCGGAATCGGTCCCGAGGTCATCGCCAAATGCTGGGATAATCGCGCCGCTTTCGGGCTTCCGTCCTTCGTCGCGATCGGCGACCCCCGCTCGCTGGCAGCGGTGTGGGACGGGCCAATCGAGCTGGTTGAGGACTTGCGCCAAGGCGATGCGGCGTTCGATTCGGCGCTGCCGATCATCCAGCTGTCGGTCGGTGAGGCCGATCATCCGGGACATCCCAGCGTGGCTGGTGCGCATTGCTCGCTCGACGCGCTCGAGCTCGCGGTCGGTCTCGCACGGTCGGGATCGGCCGGCGCGGTGGTCACCGGACCGGTGTCGAAGGACCAGCTCTACGGCATCGGCTTCCAGCATCCGGGCCAGACCGAATTCGTCGCTGAACGCTGCGGCATCTCGCCCGGCAATGTCGTTATGATGCTCGCCGGCCCGACCCTGCGCACCATTCCCGTCACCACCCATGTCCCGCTCGCCGAGGTCGCCGCGACGCTGACTTCGGCCTTGATCGAATCGCGCGGACGGGCCGCATTACGCGGGCTCCAGCGCAGCTTCGGCATCGCCGAACCGCGGCTCGCGGTTTCCGGACTCAATCCCCACGCCGGCGAAAGCGGCAAGCTCGGGCGTGAGGAGATCGAAATCATCGCCCCGGCCATCGCCGCGCTCGCCGCGGAGGGCTGGCGGGTCAGTGGCCCCCACCCCGCCGACACCCTGTTCGACGCCCGCTCGAGGGCACGCTACGACGCGGCGATGTGCATGTATCACGACCAGGCGCTGATCCCGATCAAGGCGATCCATTTCGAGGATGCGGTCAACGTCACGCTCGGCCTGCCGATCATCCGCACCGCCCCCGACCACGGCACCGCGTTCGACATCGCCGGCCAGGATCGCGCCGACGCCCGGCCGATGGCGGCGGCAATCCGGATGGCCGCGGAAATGGCCGCCATCCGCTCCGGGCGCGGTTGACCGAGCAAGTCGAACCGCTCCGCTCGGTCATCGCGCGCCACGGCCTCAGCGCGAGCAAGGCGCTCGGCCAGAATTTCATTCTCGATCGCCAACTGCTGGCGCGGATCGCCGCCATCCCCGGCAACCTCGAGGGCATCACGGCCTATGAGGTCGGTCCTGGTCCCGGCGGCCTGACGCGCGCGTTGCTCGACGCCGGGGCAAGCGTCGTCGCGGTCGAGCGCGACCGCCGCTGCCTGCCGGCTCTGGCCGAGCTCCAGGACGAACATCCGGACCGTCTCAAACTGGTCGAGGGCGACGCGCTGGCGATCGACGATCGGGTGGCCGCGGGCGACGGCGCGGCGATCGTCGCCAACCTTCCCTACAATATCGGCACCGCGCTCCTGCTCCGCTGGCTCGAAGTCGACGAGTGGCCGCCATGGTGGCAGTCGCTGACCCTAATGTTCCAGCACGAAGTGGCGAAGCGGATCGTCGCGAGCGCGGGCGATGCGGCCTATGGCCGGCTCTCGGTTGCGGCGCAGTGGCGCGCTCGGCCAACGATCGCGATGAGCGTCAACCGCTCGGCTTTCGTGCCGCCACCCAAGGTCACCTCGGCGGTCGTCCACATCGTTCCGGGGGAGGCGCCGGCGGGGGTAAATGTGCAGTCCATTGCGCGGCTGACCGAGGCCGGGTTCGGTCAGCGGCGCAAGATGCTTCGGTCGAGCCTGAAGCCGCTTCCCGGCGCGCTTGAGGCGTGCCGCGAGCTCGGCATCGACAGCGAACGCCGGGCGGAGACCGTGACGGTAGCGGAATGGGTCGCGCTGGCGCGGCTGGTGCCGGCCTAGTCTTTCTTCGGCGAGGGCGGGACGGAGGCGGCGGCGACCCTGGGCCCGCGCCCGATGGCATTCGACAGCTGCGCGGCCTGCGGGCAACCCTTGGTGCAGATCGCCTTGATCTTCTGAAGGTTGGCCTGGGCCCGCGCGGTGGCGCCGATCTGGACCATCGATTCGCCCTGGACCGCGAGCGCATCGAGGTCATTGGGCTCCATCGACAGCGCCTTGTTGGTAAGGCGAATCGCCTTGCCGTAAAGCTTCTGCTTGTCGGCCACGCGCGCCGCCTCGACATAGGCCCAGCGGTTGCGTGGATCGACCGCGAGGCTGGCTTCGAGCGCGGATTGCGCGTCCTCGAGCTTGCCGGCCGAGAGCAAGGCGCGGCCCTGCTGCATCAATTCGACCGACTTGGGGAAGATTTCGTCGTCCGAGCGGCGCTCGCCGAGCGCCGGAACGGCAATCGCGGCGGCCGCCAGGCCAGCGAGGAATAGCTTAGACATTGCGCGCATCGATCGGTCTTTCCTTGCCAGTCGCCTTAACACGGCCGCTCGAGGCGCGCGATGAAAAAGCCATCGGTGCCGTCATGACCGGGGGTCAGCAGGCGTCCGGCCCCCGTGGCCCGTCCCGCAGCCATGCTTGGCTCAACCTTCATCCACGATGAACGGCGCTGAAGGAAGGCCTCAATCGCACCTGCCCCTTCGCGGGACAGGATCGAGCAGGTCGCATAGATCAGCCGCCCGCCGGGACGAACCAGCTCGGCGCCGATATCGAGCAGCCGCTGCTGGATTTCGCTGAGTCGGTCGAGCCGCTCGCGGTCGAGCCGCCAGCGGCCCTCGGGATTGCGGCGCCAGGTGCCGCTGCCCGAGCAGGGCGCGTCGACCAGAACGAGATCGGCTTTCCCCGCCCAGTCCTCGAGCTCGACCAGTTCCTTGGGCGGATTGAGCAGCCGGGTCTCGATCGTGGCACCAGCCCGTTCGGCGCGGGCGGGCAGTTTCGAAAGCCGCGCGCGGTTGCTGTCGGTGGCGAGAATATTCGCGCCCGGTGCTGCCGCCGCGAGCGCCAGAGCCTTACCCCCGGCGCCGGCGCAGAGGTCGAGCGCGCTCTCGCCTTCGCTTAGGCCACAGGCGAGAGCGATCAGCTGGCTGCCCTCGTCCTGCACCTCGACCAGTCCGGCCATATATTCGGGCCGGTCGTCGACCCGGACATCGACCGCGAGGCGCAGGCCCCACGGGCTGAGCGGGGTCGCCGCTGCCTCTGGAAAGACTTCGAGCATTGCCTCGCGGCTGGTGCGGGCGGCGTTGACGCGCAGGTCGAGCGGCGCGCGTTCGAGCAGCGCGGGCCATTCTTCGGCGCTCACGAGCGGATCGATTTCGCCTTCGAGCCAGGCCGGGACGAGGCCCGCGATCGCGGCCACATCACCTTCGTTGCGGGCGTCGGGACCGCGGATCTCGCCGAGCAATTCTTCGAGCGCGGGATCGTCGGCGACCAGCCCGAGGATCGCTGCGCGTCCGCTGTCGGGGCGCTGCGCCGAGCGCCGGATCGCCCGGAACACCAGTTCGCGCACTGCGCGGCGGTCTTTCGAGCCGGCGTAGCGGCGGGTCTTGAAATAGCGGCTGACGATCAAGTCCGCGGGCGGGCCGTCGTCGCGGGTCGAGGCGATGACCTCGTCGAGGATTTCGGCGGCGGCTTGCAGGCGTGCGGGGGGAGTCATGGCCCGTAAGAGCCGACTTTGCCCGTTCGTCCTGAGCGAAGGCCAAAGGCCGTAGTCGAAGGGCGCGGGCCGGACGCTGGTTCAAGG
>JANNDN010000371.1:0-5431 GCA_031387795.1 Sphingomonas sp. | reverse complement strand
CGGCTGATGGTAATGCTTGTCGATATAGACCACGCCCAGCGCCTCACCGCGCTCGATCCCGCCGTTCACCAGATCGTTGCCCTCGCCAAAGCTGATCGCGGGAATCCCCGCTTTGGCCATGGAGAAGTGGTCCGAACGGAAAAAGCCGCCAGCCTCGGGGTGCGGATCGGGGCTGTAGTAGCGGCCCTGCTTTTTGCCCTCGGTGATGAGCAGGTCGAGCAGTCCGAGCCGGGCGCTCCCCGAGATGGTGAAATTCTTTGACCGGCCCCACAATTGGCCGCCGTCGGTGTTGAGGACGCCGACCGTCTTGCCGGGTGCGTAGAGCGGGTGGCCGGCGTAATATTCACTTCCCAGCAGCCCCTTTTCCTCGGCGGTGACGGCAAGGAAGACGATCGAGCGGTCGGTCCGCGGTTCCTTCGCGAACCAGCGCGCTTGCTCGATGACCTGGGCGATGCCGGTCGCATTATCCAGCGCCCCATTATAGATCGTGTCGCCGGTCGCGTCGGGCTTGCCGATCCCGAGATGATCCCAGTGGCCGGTGTAGATCACGGTTTCGTCGGGATATTTCTTGCCGGGGAGCAGGCCGACCACGTTCTTCGACGTGATGACTTCGGGGTTGGCGGTGAAGCGCAAGTCCATCCGGCTCTTGAGTTCGACCGGCCTGAAGTCGCGCTTCCTGGCCATCGCCTTGGCCTGTTCGAAGCTGAGTCCCGAAGCGGCGAAGATTTTCGCGGCGAGATCGCGCTGGATCCAGCTCTCGATAGGGGCGTGGGCCGCAGCGGGATTGTCGACCACGACGTCGAACTGGGTGTTGGTGTTCGAATTCTTGACCGTGTTCCAGCCGTAGGAGGCGGGGTCGGTCTCGTGGATGATCAATGTGCCCGCGGCGCCGCGCTTGGCGGCTTCCTCATATTTGTAGGTCCAGCGGCCGTAATAGGTCATCGCCTTGCCGCCGAAATCGCCTTGGCCGTCTGTTATTGGGCCTTCGAAATCGGGGTCGTTGACGAAGAGGACGATCAGCTTGCCCTTGACGTCGACGTCCTTGAAATCGTCCCACTGGCGCTCGGGCGCGGTGACGCCATAGCCGACAAAGACCAAAGGCACGTCGTTGAGGTCGATGGTCTTGGCACCATTCAAGGGCGCCTTGACCGAGATCTGTTCGCCCTGCGCCAGTTTGAGCGACTGTCCGTCGCCGAGGTCGAGCGTGAACTCGGGCGTGCCGGTGATGTCGGATTTGAGCAGCGGCACCTTCTGCGTCCATTGGCGTTTTCCGGCGACGAGATCGCCGCCGGGCTCAACCCCCGCGGCTTTGAACTGGGCGATGATGTAGTCGACGGTCTTGGTCTCGGCCCGGGTCGCGGGGCCGCGGCCCTCGAACGCATCGGACCCAAGCGTCTTGGTGATGTCCGACAGGCGCTGGGCGCTGACTTGCGCGGTCTGGGCGATGGCGCCGGTGGCAAGGAAAGCGGCCGCAGCCGCACCGAGCAGAAATTGGGTCTTCACGTCACTCTCCCCGAGGAATCGCATGGCGTCGCTTAGTCACGGACGGTGGAGCAACGCAAAGCTTTCGACGAAGGGTCCGTCAGCGCGGCCCAGCCGGGGTCCGATAGCGCTCGAACCAGGCAATGATTGCGCTGGCCTTGGCCGCCGACTGGCTCGGCCGGGCGGTGATGCTGTGGCTGGCTCCGGGCACCTTCACCAAAGCGGTCGGGACGCCGAGGGTCTGGAGCGCGGTATAATATTGCTCGGACTCGCTGACCGGCGTGCGGTAATCATCCGCGCCGACGACGACCAGGGTCGGGGTCTTGACGTTGCCGACCAGGCTCAGCGGCGACTGTTTCCAATAGCTCATCGGATCTTCCCACGGCCGCTCCTTGCGCCAGGCGGGTGAAAATCCCGCGGCGAAATCGGTGGTCAAAGCGAAGCTCAGATAATTGATCACCGGCTTCTGCGTCGCGGCGGCGCGGAAGCGGTTGGTCTTGCCGACGATCCACGCGGTCAGCACTCCGCCGCCCGACCCGCCGGTCACGAACAGGTTGGCGGGATCGACGAAGCCGGTGGCGACCGCGGCGTCGACCGCGCTCATCAGATCGTCATAGTCGTGGCCCGGATATTCCTTGTCGATGAGGTTCGCGAACGTCTCGCCATAGGACGTCGAACCACGCGGATTGGTGTACAGAACGACATAGCCGGCCGCGGCATAAAGCTGGACGTCGGTCGAGAAATTGTCGCCATAAGCAGTCTGCGGACCGCCGTGAATTTCGAGGATCAGCGGGTAGCGCTTCGCTGGATCGAAGCCAGCCGGCACGACCATCCATGCGTCGATCGGCCGCTGGTCGTAGGATGAGGTCACCGGCAGCTTGCGCATCTGCCCCAATGCTTTGGACTGGAGGTCGGCGTTGAGGCTGGTCAGGCGGCGGACCACGCCATTGCCGTCCGCGATGCCGATGTCCGAGGGCCGCGCGTAATCGCCGACCGTGACCGCGACCCGGCCGCCCCTCGACACGCTGAACTCGCCGCCGCTGTAGGGCCGGTCGAGGCTGTTGCCGCTGAGTCCATCGGCGATCAGCCGGGTCGACCCGCTCAGCGCGATCCGGGTGACGCGGTTCTTCCCGGCCCACGGATAGGTCGCGTAGAGCGCGCTGCTGTCGGGCGCCCAGGCGATCGCCTCGAGACCTTCCTCGACCCCGGGAACGAGACGACTGCCGCTGCCGTCGGCGTTCATCACGCGGAGCCGCGGCGCGTTGTAGAACAGACCGCGCTCGTCGGCTGACAGATACGCGATCAGGCGCCCGTTTGGCGAGGCGGTGGGGGCGAAATCGGGGCCTTTGTGATCGGTCAGTGCGAGCGGCGCTCCGCCGTCGATCGAGATGCGATAGATTTCGGCTTCGTTCGGCTGGCGCTGCCAATCCTTCGACAGGTTGGCGGCGAACAGAACCGAGCGGCTGTCCGGGGTCCACGAGATCGGACCGCCGGCGTTGGTCGCGCCGAACGTCAGCTGGGTTGGAGCGCCGCCATCGGCCGGAACCCAGAACATCTGATTGAACCCGGGCTTGAAATAGCCGGCGCCGTCGGCGCGATAGGTGACCGCGTCGATGATTTGCAGCGGCTCGGCCCATTTGGCGCCGTCGGGACGCGCCGGCGCGGAGCCGAGCCGCGGCCCGTCGTCGGGAACGAACATCGCATAAGCGATCCGCCGTCCGTCAGGCGACCAGGCGATGCTGTCGGGGCTGTCGGGAAGGCCGGTGATCCGGGCGCTTTCACCGCTCGCGACCCAGCGCACGTAGAGTTGGGGACTGCCGCCGTCCGCGGCGACATAAGCGAGGCGGTCACCATTGGGCGACCAGCGGGGCGAGAAATACGAACCGTTGCCGGCGACCATTGGCCGCTGCTGACCGCTCGCTACGTCGACCAGCCAGATCGTCTGCCGCGCCTTGTCGGTCATGATGTCGGTGGTCTGGCGGACGTAGGCGATGGTGCGCCCGTCGGGGTTGATCTGCGGGTCGGTCGCAAGTTCGATGTCGAACAGATCGGCGCCGGTGAAGGCCGGGTTGGGCCCGCTCGCAGGCGCGGCGAGCGCGGGCGCCGCGCCGGCAAGCAGAAGCGCCAGCGGCGCAGCCAAGTGAATCGACTTCATCGTAAACTCCCCCGTCCAATCCGTGGCGGGGAGGCATAGAGCCAATCGCGGCAGGCGCAAATGTCGGCTCGACCGAACGGCCGGAGCGTTCCGCCAACGGCCGCTAGGCGGCGGGCTTCTCCTCCCCTGTCGCGGGCTTGCCCTTCGGCTCGGCGATCAGGGCCTCGAGCGGCACGTCGAGGGCGTAGATGAACCCGCTGGGCTTGTAATCGAGCGCGACATTGCCCTTTAGCTGCTGGCCAAGCGACGTCATCATCCGCGTTCCGAAGCTCTTGCGCGTCGGCTCGCTGACGGCCGGTCCGCCGGATTCGGCCCATTCGAAATAGAGCCGGTCCTGATCAACCCGCCAGGAAAGCCGGACCTTACCCGCGGGAAGGCTCAAGGCACCGAACTTGGTCGTATTGGTGCAAAGCTCGTTGAGTGTCATGGCGAAGGCGATGACCGCGCTCGACTTTATTCGGATGTCCTCGCCGGAAATGACGAAGCGGCTTCGGCCTTGGTCGAACGGCTCGATCGCGCTCCGGATGGTGCTGTCAATCGTCGCATTTTCCCAACTCACCCGGGTGAGCAGATCGTGGGCACGGCCCAGGGCCGCGAAGCGCCCGTCGATCGCCGAGCTGGCGTGGGTCAGGCTGGTCGCTGTGCGCAGGCTTTGGTTGGTGATCGCACCCACGGTCGCGAGCATATTCTTGATCCGGTGGTGCAATTCGTTGTGAATCAGATTCTGGAGCTTGTCGGAGGCGTCGCGTTCCTCCGCGTCGATTCCGGACTGGACGAGCAAGGTTTTGGCGTCGATGCCAGCCTGCTCCAGCGCCAGTTTCAGGCTGTCATTTTCGGTCGTCAGCGCATCCTGGAAGGGCTGGTTCTCGTCGATGATCGATTGCTGCTTCTCGGTGTCGAGCACAGTCTTTCGAAGCAAGGCCTTGGCGTCGATTCCCGCCTGCTGGAGCAGATAGCGAAGCTCCCGATTTTCCTTGATCAGCGCCGCATCCGCGACGGAAAGCGAGGGCATGACCTTAAGTGCGCGCGTGCCGACCATCGCTTGAAGTTCCCGAACCATCTCGTCGATTTCCAGTGGTTTGGGGAAGAACCGACTATCATCCGGTTTGTCCGCGTCGGTGACAGCGATTTGTCCTGAAACCAGGATGATCTTGATGTCCGGCCAGCGCATGTGAGTCGCGTGGGCAAGTTTCAATCCGTCCATGCTCCCGGGCATTTGAATATCCGTGAACAACAGCGAGATGTCGTCGCGTGATTCAAGTATTTCGATGGCTTCGTCGGCACTGACAGCCTCAATCGGGACAAATCCGGCGTCTTCAACGATGTCCACGGCACGCATTCGCAGCACCATCTCGTCTTCAACGACCAAGACGATGGGCGGGGAGCCAGGAGTTGCCATCATACGTTCCTTTGTGGCGCCTGTTACGCTCACGGACACTGTGCTGATGCCCGTCGTGGGCGCACCGACACACAAGTCAAGCGAAAGTAAACGCCCGTCGCTACTCCCGGAGCTCGGCCGCGTTGACCTTTGACCGAGCGTCGAAGGGCAGCTCACGATCACCGCGATCTGAGTTGAACGCTTACTCCGCTGCCGGTTCGTCGCCACCCGCCTTGGACATCGTGACCGGCCTTTTGACCTTGGCCTTCTTCGGCTTTTCGGCCTTGGGCGGGGCGGGGGTGATCTCGAAGGACGGCGCATTGTCCTTGATCCGCACCTTGACCTCGCCGCCGTGGACGAGCTTGCCGAACAGCAATTCCTCGGCCAGCGGCTGCTTGATCTTTTCCTGCAGCAAA
>JANNDN010000346.1:0-3033 GCA_031387795.1 Sphingomonas sp. | reverse complement strand
CGTGCTCGCCGAAGCCGGGCGCGAGGGCCTGTTCAAGTTCGACGCAAGCAACCTTTCCGCATCGGTCACCGCCGATCCAGCGCAGGCGATCTATGTCGCGCCCACTTCAGCGACCAGCGGCGCGTCGGGAGCATGGGTACGCTTGACCGAAGGCCAGCTGCGGCCCGAATGGTTCGGGGCGAAGGGCGACGGCGCGACCAACGACAGCGCCGCCTTTGCCGCGATGTCGGCGCTGCTCAACTATTTCGACGGGGGCGAAATCTCGCTTCGTGCGAACGCGACATACATCGTCGGAGTGCAATCGCTCGTCGCGACGGCCTTTGTCCCCGACTACGAATATATCATCGATTTGAACCTCTGCGCGAAGCCGGTTGTCGTCAACGGCAACGGGGCGACGATTAAGAGCGCCGCGAACCTGAAATATGGCGCGTTCAACCCCGATGGCACCGATATGGCCACGGCCAATGGCTATATGGGCGCCGGCGGCTCGACCCCGTTTTACGGGATGATCCGAGCGACCGGATGCTCGGGCGGGGTCCAGATTGAAAACCTGACGCTCGACGGCAACAGCGCCAACATCAATCTCGGCGGGCGCTGGGGCGACAACGACTGGCAGCTTGCCTGTTCGGGCATTCAGCTCGGCCATTGGCTCGGGACGCAGAATACGTGCGCGGTCGAGATCAACAACGTCCGCTCGATCAACCAATGCCTCGACGGTCTGGTCATCTTCCATCCCGGAGCGGCAACCGACGACCCGCTCTATCCCATGACACTGACGAATTGCAACTTCGACACCAATGCCCGGCAGGGGATTTCGTGGGTCGGCGGCAAGGGGCTGACCGCAATCGGATGTACGTTCAACAATACCGGCAAGGGAGCCTGGGCCTCGGCGCCCAAGGCGGGCCTCGACATCGAACCCGAGGGCGGAGCGGTATGCGAAAACGGCGAGTTCCTGAATTGCGAATTCGTCAACAATAGCGGCCCCGGAGTCCAGGGTTATGGCGGCCCATCTTTCCACCATTTCGCGGGCTGCAAGTTCGTTGGAACCACCGGCGCGTCGGTAACCGAATTCGGGCCATATTGGTCGTTCGACGAATGCCAATTCACCGGGCAGCTGGTCAATGCCTGGCCGAGCCTCGTGGCCCCGGAAGCGACCAAGTTCAATCGTTGCAAACTCCTGTTCGGAACGGCGCGAAGCCCGACGGGCGTGGTTTATGCTCCGTCCGGGCTGATGGCGAACTTCGGCGGCGCGGGAGCCCAGAATGTCCAAATGACGCAATGCCTTCTCGACACCGAGGGCAATGCGGCGATCACCCTGTCCTACCTCAGCGCCATAACCTTTACGGACTGCGAGCTGGTGCAGGATGGCACAGGCGGCGGGGTGGCGCAGGGGGGCATCTGGACCGGCACGAACAAGGTCACGACGGCCGGCGGGTTCGATACAGACGGACTCCAGAACAGGGGAACTCTGAGCGTCAATGGCACGGCCTATGTCCGAAGGTGGGGCACCACAGACGATTACACTCGCGGCAACATCTTTATCGGCAACGATGACAATGGAGCCGCCGTCGACAACAAGAATTTGTGGGTGCGGAATACGACGGGTTACGGAATAAGAATCGGGGTCTCGGGAGCCACGAGCGCAGCCTTCGTCTCGGCGCAGGACGTTTCCAACAATTTCTCGCAGCTCACCCTTTACGGATCGAACGTCACGCTTCAGCCGATCGGGGGCACGTCCAACGCCATCGGCGCATTCTCGGCTTCGGGAACCGTCTCGGGATCCAATCTTGGCACCGACGGCCTGCCCGCGAGCATCGCTACCGGGACCATCGTCGGGCGTTCTGCTGGCGGCACCGGAGTTGCTTCGGCGCTGACGACACTTCCGACGGCGGTCATGCCCGCCCACACCGGAGACGTCACGAGTTCGGCAGGATCGCTGGCGCTGACTATCGCGGCCGATGCCGTATCCTTCGCCAAAATGCAGAATGTCGCCGCCGCGCGGCTACTCGGCAATGCGACCGGCGGAGCGGCGGATATCGCAGAAATCGCGCTCGCGGCGGATCATGGCTTCGCGGGCGCGACCTTGCAGCTCGGAGCGTTCACCGGGGACATTAGCAAGGCCGCCGGATCGCTCGCGACGACCATCGCCAACGACGCCGTGACGTTCGCTAAGATGCAGAATGTCGCCGCCTCGCGGCTGCTCGGAAACCCGACCGGCGGAGTGGCCGACCCGGGTGAAATCAGCCTTGCCGGCGGACTGAGTTTCAGCGGCACGACGCTGACGCTTGGCGCCATCACCCCGACCAGCGCGGCCGCAACCGGCGACATCGTCTCCTCGGGCGGAAAGCTTGGCTACACCACCGGCAGCGGCGGGACGGTTGCCCAGGCGACCAGCAAAGCCACCGCGGTCACGCTCAACAAGCAGTGCGGCGAGGTCACGATGAACGCGGCGGCGCTGGCGGCGAACACCGCCGTGACCTTCACGCTCACCGATAGCGCGATCGAGATCGGCGACAGGATCGTCGTCAACCACAAGTCGGGGGGCACGTTCGGCGCCTATGTGTGCGACGCGCGGGCGGCGGCGGGATCGGCGACGATCATGCTCCGCAACGTCACCGCGGGATCGCTTTCCGAAGCGGTCGTGCTGGGCTTCGCGGTGCTCAAGGCGGTGACGGCATGAGCCTCGCCAGCGCGCCGATCGGCCAGCTGCCGGTGGCCGGCCAGGAGCAGCGCGCCGCGACCACCACCAAGCCGCCCCGGCGGACGACGACTGCTCGAGCCGACGTGGTCTCGGACCCCGAACCGCGCTGAGCCGCCAAGCCAAGGAATTAAAGCATGACCTTGTTGATGAAGGACCCGCAAGCGGTCCTCGATTATGCGATCGACTGGAGCGCGGAATATCTGGGTGAAGACGTGCTCGCGGCGAGCGAGTGGACGGTCGAGCCCGATGAGCCGGACGGGGTCGCGGTGGTCGGCAGCGATTTCGACCCCGGTATCGCGACGGTCAAGGCGTCGGGCGGGGTGCCGGGGCGG
>JANNDN010000107.1:0-2955 GCA_031387795.1 Sphingomonas sp. | reverse complement strand
TACCAGTGGAAGGCGACGATGAAGACGATCATCCCGATCATGATCGCCATCCGGATGCCGAATTGCGCCCACGGCCTGAGCGTCGACTGGCGGCGCAGGGTCATGTGATAGGGATCGAGGTTGAAGCGTCGCACCGTACGGGGCTGTTGGACGTCGCCTCTCATCGCTCGATGCTTAATGCGGCACACCGGTGCTGGCTATTGCCAAATCCGCTGGTAAACAGCCGCCTTCAATCCAACCACTGGAGAATGCATGCAAATTGCGATGATCGGGTCTGGCTATGTCGGTCTCGTTTCGGGCGCCTGTTTCGCGGATTTCGGGCATCAGGTCCGCTGCGTCGACAAGGACCAGGGCAAGATCGAAGGCCTGCGCGAAGGTCGCATGCCGATCTGGGAACCGGGACTCGACGCGCTGGTCAAGGCCAGCGTTGAACGCGGACGGCTGAGCTTCACCACCGACCTCGCCGAGGCGGTCAAGGGCGCCCAGGCGGTGTTCATCGCGGTCGGCACTCCCGCGCGCCGCGGCGACGGCCACGCCGATCTGACCTTCGTCTTCGATGCGGTGCGCGAGCTTGCGCGCCATATCGAGCCAGGCGCGGTGGTGGTCACCAAATCGACCGTTCCCGTCGGCACCGGCGACGAGATCGAGCGGATCCTCGCCGAGGAAGGCGTAAACGGCGTCGCGGTCGCGTCCAACCCCGAATTCCTGCGCGAGGGCGCCGCGATCGCCGATTTCAAGCATCCCGACCGCATCGTCGTCGGCACCGCGAGCCAGCCGGCGCGCGAGCTGATGAAGGAAATCTATCGCCCCTTGTTCCTCAACCGGGCGCCGATCCTGTTTACCGAGCGGCGCACCGCCGAGCTGATCAAATATGCCGCCAACGCCTTCCTCGCGGTCAAGATCAGCTTCATCAACGAGATTGCCGATCTGTGCGAGGCGGTCGACGCCGATGTGCAGGATGTCGCGCGCGGGATCGGGCTCGATAATCGCATCGGCCCCAAATTCCTCCACGCCGGGCCGGGCTATGGCGGAAGCTGCTTCCCCAAGGATACGCTGGCGCTCCTCCAGACCGCCGAGAAGGCCGGGGTCGAGCAACGCATCGTCGCCACCACCATCGCCGTCAACGATGACCGCAAGGCGGCGATGGCGGGACGGGTCGAACGCGCGCTCGGGGGGTCGCTCAAGGGCAAGCGGATTGCGGTGCTCGGGCTCGCCTTCAAGCCCAATACCGACGACATGCGCGAGGCGCCGTCGCTGACGCTGATCGCGGGACTGCTCGCCAAGGGCGCGGAGGTGTCCGCTTTCGACCCGGTCGCCCGCGAGCAGGCGGCAAAACTGCTCGACGGGATCGAGTTCGCGAAGGATGCCGAGAGCGCGGCGCGGGGCGCCGACGCTTTGGTCATCGTCACCGAATGGGACGAGTTCCGCGCGCTCGACCTGACCGCGGTCGCGGCGGCGATGCGCGGCAAGGTTCTGATCGATCTTCGCAACGTCTATGACAAAGCGGATGCCGAGCGCGCCGGCATGACCTATTTCGGTGTCGGTCGCGGCCTCCCTCCGACCGGCTGAACGATGGCGCGCAAGTCCGTCCCGACCGAGCGTCCATCGGTCCTGACCCGGCGGCGGTTCCAGTTCGCCGGCGCCCTGTTGGTGGGCGCGGCGGTGCCGCTGGCGCTGCGCATTCTCTTGCCGTCGACCCAGGTGATCGAGGCGGCAACGGTCAACGCCTTCATCGCCAATATCGCCGCTGTCGTGATTGCGTTCTGGATGCGGCTGTCGATCGAGACCTATCCCGGGATCCGTCGCAGCGCGGTGATCCTGCCGGCCGCTCTGACCGGGCACGGGCTGACCCTTGTGTGGTTCGTGCTTACCCGCTTCCCCTACGACCGCGTCGGCCTCACGCTCGGCTTCCTCTTTCACGTCCTGTGGCTGTATCTCGTCTACGTCTATGGCGAGCGGGCAGTGCGGCGGAAGTTCGCGGTCGTCCCGTTCGGGCGGATCGATCAATTGAGCGAGGTCGACAGCGTCGACTGGCTCAAGATGCGCCGCCCTAGTCTCGCCGAGGCCCGCCGCTGCAACGCCATCGTCGCCGACTTCTCCGCCGATTTGCCCGACGAATGGGAGGCGTTCCTCGCCGACGCCGCGCTCGACGGGCGTATCGTCTATCAGGTCAAGCAGCTGACCGAATCGCTGACCGGTCGGGTCGAGCTCGATCATCTGAGCGAGAACAGCTTCGGCTCGCTGCTCCCGGCGCGCGGCTATTTCTACCTCAAGACCGCGGTCGATTTCGCCGCCGCCGTGCTGTTCCTGCCAATCCTCCTGCCGGTCATGGGCCTCGCGGCACTCGCGATCCTGATCGACGACGGCGGCCCGGTGGTGTTCCAGCAGCGCCGGCTGGGCCATGCCGGGCGCAGCTTCACCGCGTTCAAATTCCGCACCATGACGACGCTCGACCCCGCGGCACCGGCGCCGAACCAGGCGAGCGAGCGCCACGCTTTGGCAACCGACGACGACGACCCGCGAGTGACCCGCGTCGGTGCGATTCTGCGCAAATACCGGATCGACGAGCTGCCCCAGATCTTCAACATCCTGATGGGCCAGATGAGCTGGATCGGGCCACGTCCGGAGCCCGAAATCCTGACCCGCTGGTGGGTCGCGGAGATCCCTTATTACCGCTACCGCCACGTCGTGAAGCCGGGGATTTCGGGCTGGGCGCAGGTCAATCTCGGCTATGTCAGCGGGGTCGTATTTTTCACCGCCGTCTTTTACTGGCTCGGCGCCCTCGCCCCGCTGTTCGAGCAACCGTGGCTTTACGCGCTGCCGCTCCTGCTCGCGTTGCTCTTCGGATTTTATTTTGCGTTCTGGGCGTGGTTTCTCGCGCGCATCCTCGCGCCCGATTCCGAGCGACGGATGTTTCGCAATTCGAGGAGCAATCTTACCACCGGTGCCCTCGCC